>JANNWI010000238.1:0-5824 GCA_031414715.1 Methylophilaceae bacterium
ATAGTGATAGCAGCAATTATATGTTTTGCTGTGGTGGGTATGAAAGTGGTGCCAGCTTATTTGGAATTTATGAATGTTAAAAACGCCATTAAAAAAGCGGCCAGTTCAGCGGATACTAGTAGTAAAAAAGCGGTGGCTGAAGCATTTGGTAAGTCTGCCGCTGTTGATAATATTACCGTGGTAACGGGCAACGATTTAGTGGTGAATGGTGGTGTGGTTTCAGTAGATTACCAAGTAGTGGTGCCAATTGTGGCCAACGCAAGTGTGTTGTTAGATTTTAGTGCAACATCCGCTAAATAGCCGCTTTCGAAGAAGTCTGTTCAAATAAGTCCTAGCAATATGTCACTGGATAGCCTAACAAATAAAGGCCTAGGCTATCAATTTAAAATGCCTGCATTACTAGTGCAGGCGCTGACTCACCGCAGTTTTTCTGGCAATAATAACGAGCGCTTAGAATTTTTAGGCGATAGCGTACTTAATTTTATTATTGCACATCAGTTGTATTTGCGTTTTCCTAAGCTGCCAGAAGGCGATTTAAGTCGCTTGCGCGCGCAGTTGGTTAAAGAGTCTAGTTTGGCTGAAATTGCCTTTGCTTTAAACTTGGGCGAGGCATTAAAACTAGGTGAGGGTGAACTAAAAAGCGCTGGTTGGCGCAGGCCGTCTATTTTAGCAGATGCTCTGGAAGCCATTATCGGTGCGGTCTATAGCGATGGTGGTTTTGTACACACAGAAGCAGTGGTGTTGAAACTATATGCTGAGAAGCTCGATGATATCGATCCTAAAATGATTGACAAAGATGCAAAATCGCAATTACAAGATTATTTGCAAGGCAAAAAAATTGATCTGCCCGATTACCATGTATTGGCGATTGAAGGCGAAGCGCACGCATAGACTTTTAAAATGGAATGTGTGATTAAAAAGTTAAATATTAGCAGCCTAGGTGAAGGCAGCAGCCGCCGCATTGCAGAACAGCAAGCAGCACAACTGGCGCTAGAACAAATGATAAAAGTACAAATTAAAAAATGACGACACAACAGCAAAATTTTAGATGTGGCACCGTTGCCATTGTAGGCAGGCCCAACGTAGGAAAGTCTACGCTGCTGAATCATATTTTGGGCATGAAGTTAGCGATTACCTCGCGCAAGGCGCAAACCACACGCCACCGCTTGCTGGGTATTCACACAACTGCAGATACGCAATTTGTGTTTGTCGATACGCCAGGCTTTCAGCAAAAACACCTGAATGCGCTTAACAAAACGCTTAATAAAACGGTGACAACAGTGCTGACAGAAGTCGATGTTGTGCTGTTTGTGATTGAGCCAATGAAATTGGGTGAGGCTGACAAAAAAGTATTGGAATTATTGCCAAAAGATAAGCCAGTGCTGCTAGTCGTTAATAAATCCGATTTAATGGGCGACAAAAATAATTTACTGCCACTGATTCAAGATTTTGATTTGTTACATCCATTTGTTGGCATAATCCCGGTGAGTGCAAAAAAATCGCTGCATTTAGACGAATTACTTGAAACCACGCGCCAGTACTTGCCTGAGCAGCCCGCCATGTATAGCGAGGATGAACTGACCGATAAAACCGAGCGTTTTTTGGCTGCAGAGATGATTCGCGAAAAAATATTCCGCTTACTAGGTGATGAAGTGCCGTATTCAGTAACGGTAGAAATTGAAAAATTTGAAACGGTAAAAAATTTAAAACGTATTTTTGCGGCAATTATTGTCGATAAAGATAGCCAAAAACCCATGTTAATTGGTAAAAATGGTGAGAAAATGAAACAGATTTCTACCGAAGCACGGCAAGATATGGAAAAATTATTTGGTTGTAAAGTGTATTTAGAAACTTGGGTAAAAGTGCAAGGCGGCTGGGCAGATGATGCGCGGGCGCTAAAAAGTCTTGGCTATTAAATAATGTTATTGAAATGCTGTTAATTAGCGCAATTTAACCCACTATTTTTGTCAAAGTATTGATTAGTGCGCTTATTAGGATACTTACCAGAGAAAAATAATGCCTCTGCGAACCAATATCTATGAGACTCGCAGGGCATGCCTACAAGGCAGGACAGTTTGATATGCAAAACAATGCTCCGTTAGGTGCGCCCATTACGCTAGATGAATGTGGCTTTTACATCGCACATAATCGCGCGGACAGCACCATTAATAGTGTATTTAATCTGCGTTATGAAAACGACAATTGGTGGCTTAGCCAGCTAAAGCATACGACAGCAACCGATGATAAAGCAGAGGCGCTATTTTGGGTGAGTTTGGGCGATGACATCGATAACAGCTTGCAAAGTATGCCCACTGCAGAAATACAACAATGGCTATTTAGGCCAGAGTTACAAGACCTTGCTGGTGGCTGGCAAGTGCTGCGCAACGCGCGTTTTGGTTTTGGCAAATTTACACCGACAGCGCCAAACTTAAGCACTAGTTATGCGTTTTTGCGCTTTCGTGATGGTCAAATGCTAGGCCCAATTTTGATTGAAAAAACAACGGATGCTGCGATTGTGGCGCTTGGTGACTTGGGTTTTTAATTGGTAGTTAGCTCGCTTAAATTAGACGCTAACAAGCAAACTAGCCAGCCAGTGTATGTGCTGCACACTTATCCATTTAAAGAAACCAGCTTAGTCGTCGAGCTATTTAGTCAGCAGTTTGGCCGCATTGCTGCGGTGGCAAAAGGTGCGCGCAGGCCGCATTCTGCCATGCGTGGCATGCTGCAATCGTTTCAAATATTAGATGGTGCATGGTCAGGCAAAAACGAGCTTAGAACCTTGCACAGCCTTGATTGGAGCGCAGGCCTTACTTTGTTAAAAGGCGAGGCTTTGATGTGCGGCTTTTACATGAATGAACTTTTACTTAGACTTTTGCCACGCGAAGATGCGCATGAGGATTTGTTTACTTACTACCAAGCAACACTGAGCACTTTAGCCGAAGATGAAAATTTAGCCATCACCTTGCGCCGCTTTGAGCTTAAATTGTTGCAAGAATTAGGCTACGCAGTACCTTTGTTAACAGATGAAAACGACGCACCAATTGAGTCAGATAAAACCTATCGCTATGAGGCGGAATATGGCGCTTGCGAACTTGGCGCAACTAAAAAAGGCGTACAATGTCGTGGCAAAACCTTATTAGATATGGCGCGCGACGATTACCGCGATGCACTAACGCAAAGCCAAAGTAAGCAATTAATGCGCTATTTGTTGGCGCATTATTTGGGTGATAAACCGTTGCACACGCGGCAGCTTTTAATCGATTTACAAGGGTTATGATTCATGCTGAATTTCGCGCATACTTTGTTGCATTTGCTTAAACTAAAACGTTGGCCATACAAAAAAGTACTGCCTGCAGCGCGTCTAAGTTTCAGTTGAGTATGAATATATGAGTTTTTTACAAGTGGAATATTGTGATTTTATACTTCAAGTTTCTAAGCAAGACGCGGCGCGAATTAAAATTTTATGCGCGCATATGGGTTATATGTAAGCAAAAAATTTTAACGAGTAACAAAGTATTGCAACGAAAATTGAAAGTATAAAAAAATGATTAAATTAGGCGTAAACATCGACCATGTCGCAACGATTCGTCAAGCGCGTGGTACCAAATACCCAAGCGTGGTGCAAGCTGCGCTGCGGGCTGAGCAATCGGGCGCAGATAGCATCACGCTGCATTTGCGAGAAGATCGCCGCCATATGCAAGATGCGGATATTTTCGCGCTGCGGCCGCTGCTGCAAACCAAGATGAACTTGGAATGCGCAGTAACCGATGAAATGATTGAAATTGCCATCAAAGTGAATCCGCAAGACGTTTGCTTAGTGCCAGAGCGACGTGAAGAGCGCACCACCGAAGGCGGTTTAGATGTAGTTGGCCAATTTGATAAAGTCAAAGCGGCGTGTGAAAAATTAGCCAGCCAGTGCATTCGCGTATCGCTGTTTATTGGGCCAGATATTGCACAAATTGATGCCAGTAAAAAAGCAGGTGCGCCAGTGGTAGAGATTCACACAGGCGCCTTTGCCGATGCTGAAACTGAGGCTGACAAAGCCGCGGAATTAACCCGCGTAAAAACCGCCATTGCGCATGCCGTTAAGCTGGGTTTGGTGGTGAATGCTGGCCACGGTTTGCATTATCATAACGTGCACGAAATTGCCGAAATACCAGGCTTAGATGAGCTGAACATTGGTCACGCCATTGTGGCACATGCATTATTCGTGGGCTGGGATAACGCAGTAGCTGAGATGAAGTTACTCATGAAAGAATCCGCACCTAAATGATGGTTTTTATTTAAAAAATGATTTTTGGTATTGGCACCGATATTGTAGAAGTGGCGCGGATTGAGGCTTCTATCAGCCAATTTGGCGATGATTTTGCCAAGCGTATTTTGGCCGAATCTGAGTTGGTAAGCTATGAAAAATCAACTATAAAACCACGCTTTTTAGCCAAACGCTTTGCCGCCAAAGAGGCGTTTAGCAAAGCACTAGGTACAGGTTTGCGTGCGCCATGCACCTTTCAAAATATCGCTGTCTCTCACGATGATTTAGGCAAGCCACTATTACTATTGGCCGATGAATTGCAATCTTTTTTAACTGCAAAAAAAATCACGCAAACCCACATCAGCATTAGCGATGAGAAGAATTTGGCTGCCGCGTTTGTGGTTCTTGAAACATGAGCGAAAACGTAGATTTTGAAAGACGATTTAGCGGCGTATCGCGGCTTTACGGCGCAGCTGGTTTAAAAAAGTTGCAATCCGCACACGTTGTGGTTGTTGGTGTTGGCGGCGTGGGCAGTTGGGCGGCAGAGGCATTGGCGCGTAATGCGGTTGGCGCAGTGACTTTAATAGATTTAGACAATATCGCAGAATCAAATGTAAATCGCCAAATTCATGCGTTAAATGACAATTTTGGCAAAGCCAAAATAACCGCCATGCGTGAGCGTATTTTGCAAATTAACCCCGCTTGCGTGGTGCGCGAGATTGAAGAATTTGTGACGACTGAAAACGCTGCAAAAATGCTCAATTTTAACTTAGATATTTTGATTGATTGTATTGACGATGCTTCAGCCAAAGCTGTGCTGGCTGCGATGTGTAAAAGTGTCAAGTCGCCAATCATAATGAGCGGCAGCGCGGGCGGGCGGTTAGATCCAACGCGAATTAAAACGGCTGATTTAAGCGCGGTGACTAACGACAAGTTACTGGCCAAAGTACGTAATATATTGCGCCGCGATTATCATTTTCCTAAAGCTAGCAACACAAAAAAATCGGCCAAATTTGGCATCACTTGCGTGTATTCTGACGAGCCAGCTTTAGCGCCAAACGATGATAAAACAGAGCTTTGTGCATTAGAAATAAGCACTGACATTTTTACAGGTGCTCTGCAAGCCAATATCCATGGGCCTTATGGCGATGCAAAAAATCCTCGTGCAATTACAGGCCTAAATTGTGCGGGTTATGGCTCTAGCGTTTGCGTGACTGCGCCAATGGGTTTTGCGCTGGCACAACTAGCGATTAATTTAATCGTAACTTGAACCTAAACTTGCCATTTAAGTCATTTAAACGTGGCTAAACTACAATCTTCAGAACAAATATCTAGAATGACTTTTAAAGGCAATAAAGCCAGCCTACCCAGCAAAATTTGTGTTGCTTGCCAACGGCCAATGACATGGCGCAAAGCATGGGAAAAAAATTGGGATGAAGTTAAATATTGTTCTGACAAATGTAGAAAGAATGCAACAAGAAACACTAAACTATGACACGCAACTTAATTTTAATTCTTGGCGACCAACTCAACCTCGACAATCCTGCGCTGGAAGGCTTTGATGTTGCTCAA
>JANNWI010000239.1:0-2534 GCA_031414715.1 Methylophilaceae bacterium
CTTGCTTAATGGCAATGCCTGGTAAGGCCGCGCCTACTAGTGCGCACGGCACTTTAATACCAATTCTTGCGTTAGGTGCGCCGCAAACTATATTCAAAACTTCTTTGCCGATATTCACTTTACACACTTGCAAGCGGTCAGCATCTGGGTGTTTTGCAGCTTCAATAATTTCGCCTATCACCACATGGCTAAACATTACACCTGCAGGCTGTGAGTCTTCTACCTCTAGCCCCGCCATTGTTAAGGCGTGGCTTAACTCATCTGAATTTAAGCTTGGGTTTACGAATGTACGTAACCAGTTTTCTGAAAATTGCATAATGATTAAATCTTTATATTTTCCACCTCGTCATTCCCGCGAAGGCGGGAATCCATTTTAGATTTTAAAGTCAATTTGGATTCCCGTTTTCACGGGAATGACGAAACACGATAAATTGGGAATATTGGGTATAACCTACTTAAACTGACTTAAAAACCTTAAATCATTATTAAAAAAGTGACGCAAATCATTCACACCATAACGCAACATAGCAAGACGCTCTACACCCAACCCAAAGGCAAAGCCGCGATATTTTTCGCTATCGATATTCACGTGCTTAAACACTTCCGGGTGTACCATGCCGCAGCCGCCAATCTCCAGCCAGCCGCCATTCCAGCTCATGTCCATCTCGGCCGATGGCTCGGTAAATGGGAAAAATGACGGCCTAAATCTAACGGTTAAATCATCACGCTCAAAAAACTTTTGCAAGAAATCTTGCACTACGCCTTTTAAGTTAGCAAAGCTGATATTTTCATCTACCCACAAACCTTCTACTTGGTGAAACATGGGCGAATGCGTCGCGTCAGAATCCACACGGTACACACGGCCTGGCGCGATAATTTTCAACGGCGGGCCACTTTTTTCTTTCATGGCGTTTTGCATGTAATGAATCTGCACGGGCGATGTATGCGTCCTTAATACATTGTTGTCGTCAACATAAAACGTGTCGTGCATGGCGCGTGCAGGATGATTTTCGGGGATATTCAGCGCCGTAAAATTATAAAAATCAGACTCAATTTCTGGGCCAGTCGCCACATCAAAACCAATCGAGTGAAACAATGCCTCAATACGTTGTAAAGTCAGCGTGACTGGGTGCAAACCGCCTTGCGATTGCGCGCGTGCAGGCAACGTCACGTCAATCGATTCCTGCGCCAATTGCAATGCTAGCGCGCCGTTTAATATCGCCTCACGACGTGCATTTAAAGCAGCCTCAATCGCCTGCTTCACCACGTTTATGGCAGCGCCCGCGGCTGGGCGTTCTTCGTTCGAGAGCTTACCTAAACCTTTTAACGCATCAGTCAGCGCGCCTGTTTTACCAAGGTATTTTGCTTTTGCGTTTTCTAGTGCGGGCATGTCTGCGCATGCGGCAAAATCAACAAGTGATTCTGCAATTAAGTGATCTAAATTAGCCATGCGCTATTTTAACCGAAAGCGGCGTTATTTGGCAGGTGGGAATGCGTGAAAAAATCGATGTTCTGCAAGCCGCATGGACATTGGCTCCCAGAGCATGTGTTTTGATGATTAAATAAATAGAAATACGTGATTTCTTGTAGAGCCTGTCCTCGAATGTTTTAGTCGGGGAGCGTCAATAGCGAAGCGTATTGCGCCGAAAGAAAGATTTCACATACTGCGGATTATGTAAACTAATCCGCCCTACGCTAGCATTGCTCGCCTGCAGCTTCTAACTATAAATTTTTACCTTCTATGATTAACAACTTTTCTTTCAAGTCACTTAATTGAGAATTATGAGATGCCATACAGTTATTTTTTAGCTCAGTTATACAGGTCTCAACATTAAACATATGTTCAGATATTTCATCTGCCACGCTAACTTTAAGGTCTTTATCCATAAGCAGGCTATTTAAAAGACTAAACGTGCCCACTTCTACCAGTTGTGAATTTGCAGCAAAGCTATATAAATTGCCCTCATCATCATAAGTTTTTGCAATATCGAAATTTCTTTCTTTTACCAAATATTCGATTAAAAGTAAATTATCATGTTCTATCGCTACGGTAATTAACGAACGTGAGACTAATTTAGTGTCCCAAGTTTTAGTTGAAAAAGTATAAACAAGAAATTTTTGATTTATATCTAATCCGTATTTTTCAAAAAGAGTTAATATTTCTATAGTTTTTGTTAACTTCCAAAGAGATACTAACGTAACATATGAATTACCATATTCCACAGATTTATTTGCGGGATCCATGCCTCCTCTTAAAAAAAGTTCGATTGTAGTTAAGTCACCCTGTTTTAATGCATAAACAAAAGATTGTTCTGACCAGTTAATGCCAAGATTTGCTAATTCTTTTTTTGGATCATCACTTGTTTCTTTTTTTACTAAATCTATTTTTTTATCAGTATTTTCAATGACTTCAATAATTTTATCCTGTTTGGCAGATATATCATCCAGCTTAGTATCAATCAACCCCAAGCTTGTTTGCAAGCCAGCAATTGAATCAATTTTGGTTGCCAAAAAACCTTTTGGATTATCTTTAG
>JANNWI010000240.1:0-4522 GCA_031414715.1 Methylophilaceae bacterium
ATCGCGCTAATTATCGCTTCGAGTACTTATTTTATTTTGCGCGATGCGCTGTTGCTGTTGCAAAACTCGTGGAAAACAATGGATGTGGACAATAAAGGTGAGTTGACCATGACCAATAACAGAGGCCAACAATTACAATTAAAGCCTGCCTCAAACTCCTTTATCCATGCGGCTTGCAGCATGCTTAATTTTGATCGAAAAGGTTTTAAATTAGCGTTACCGCCAGTCATTTTATTGCCAAACGCAAGCAATACAGATGAGTTAAGGCGCTTGCGTGTTTGGCTGCGCTGGTTTAAACATGAAAAAACTCAGGTAGATTTAATGGCAGCAGACTTGGCTGATTGACGCTTGCGGCGCAACATAAACTGAGTCAACATGTCTATTGATTCTTTGATGGGGTGTTTGGGCAAGTAAGCCGCTAAAAACAATAAGCCTGCTAAGCTGGCTAATATCCATTTTAAATCGAATGCGGTTTTTTCGCGACGTGCTGGCGGTTGGTTTTTCATGGCGGATAACACATTTTGTAGGCTGCTACCATTGACGTAATTACCACTTATCTCTTTGGCTACTGAAATAAGATATTTTTCATCTAAGCGTGACATATAACGATCGCTTGGCGCACTAGCTACGCTGTCTTCGCGTGCGCCAATATTTTCTTGTGCAATTTGCGCTACGCCTGGCTGCATGGCAAAACTCTCGGCAGACCAATAGCCAATCAGCTGATTTTTTTCATCTAGCTTGGGAATAGCTGTACCCTTATCGCTACCAATACCCACTAATAGCCAATCTTTACCACCCTGAAAGCCAGTTAAATCGCGGGTGTTGAAGATGTGCAGTTTAGGCGTTTCTTCACCATCGCTTAGATAAACCACTTGCGCAGGCTCTGGAAAGCTGCGAATCAATTTGGCCATCGTCACCATACTTTCACGTACCCGGCTGTTGCCAGACCAGCCATTACGCCAGTCTAAATGATCAATGGTATCTTCAATGGCGGCAAAGTTTTGGCACACTTCAATTGGCGTGTAAAGCGCCGCTACACTAACGCCTGCAAATAGCCCAATACTCACTTGATTGCCGCAAGGCAATTCGGCAATAATGCGGTGCAATAAATGTTGTTGATATTGCATACGCGATACGGGTTTGCCGTTTAGCGACATGTCAATTACGTTCATACTTTGTGAAATATCGGCAACAAATAAATAGCTGTAAACATCACGCTTAATGGGAATGGTGGGTTTAAACAGCGCGGCAATCAACATCAATAGCGCAGCACCAAGCAAGGCAATATCGCGGCGATGACGTAAATAATTAAACAGTTTTTTCATCAATCAATTAGCCTAAGGCAAAACTCTCACTATGGTAAAACTCCATTAAGGTAAACCTACTGGTACATTGCCCATAATTAAGCCCGCTTTTTCGCCATCACCCACGCCGGGCGTAGGTTTGCCTGGCAGCATACCAATGACTCGATCTAAATTATGTTTGGCATCCCAATGACTATTATCTAATTTAAGTGAGTTGACATAGGCAGTTTTGGCTTGACCTACCAAGTATTCAGCCTCTGCCTTAACAGTCATATTGGTGCCATTAATAGCCAGCCCACGCAAAAATGAAATATTGCCAATATTGTATTGCACCGCCGATTTTTGGTTGTTGTCAGCGGCTTTTGGCATGAGTGCCGTGAATAATAAAATAGATTCTTTATAACGCTCTTTTTTAGCTAAATACAACGCAGTAGCAAACTTTGCTTCAAAGCTTTGCTGGTCGGTTTCTGGTGGTTTTCCAGATAAGATGGTGTTATTAAACGCATCAATTTGTCCAACGCGCTTGTAAGTATAAACGCTGCCCATAGCACTCAGTAGCGCGATAATGCCAAATATCCAAGTGAGTTTTTTGACGGTAAAAAAATGCAAAACTTTTAATAATGAATGTTGTGATGCAGTGCTTAATGCCATGTTTTCACCTCGATGTATTTTACGCCTAACAATAATGCAATCATGCAGGCGGCTAATATAAAACACAGGTTAGATAAATCTTTGCCTGGAATTTTTTCTAAATATTTAATGGGTTTTCGTTCTTTACGGTTAATGTCATCAATCGCCGTTTGCAAGGTTTTTGGATCTTCCGCTTCGTAAGCATGAAACTCAGTTTTCATATTTTTAAAAAACTCATATAGCTCAAACTCTGCAGGCAGCGCTTTATCAGGGTCTGGAATGTAAGTTTTATCAAAAATACTTAAGCCGCCAGGTTGCCGCAGCACAATCCAATACAAGCTAATATTCATTCGATTGTACCAATCACGAATTTTTTGCTGCGCGTCGATACCAATTCTACCCGCACCATCAGACAGCAAAATGACCACGCGTGAGCCTGAATCAGGCACTTTTTCAAACAAGCCAGCACCAGATGTAAGGCCGCTGCCAATATTGGTTTGAAACAACGCATTACCCGCAGTGGCACGCACTGCAGCCACCATGGTTTCTTTATTTTCTGTCAACGGCAGCACATACATGGCCGAATTACTAAAGGTAATCATGCCCATTAAATCGTTTTGGCGCGATTGCACAAATTGCGTAATCAAGCGCGCTGCTGCTGCCGATTTAGTTTCACCAACCGTACCGTTGCTGCCACCAGAAAAAGGGTCATCCATACTAGCGCTTCTGTCTAGCACTAAGGCAATTTGTGCGCCAACGCCTATGCGTTCAATTTGTTGTTGATTGGTATGCGGCGCACTTAAGCCGAGCACAATAAATAGCAAGGTCAATACAGCCAATGCTTTTAAAATCAGGCCAACTAAGTCAGAAAGCGGGTCAGCGGGTAGCATGTCCAGCCAAGAATAGTTTTTGCTGTGCGCACGCTGAAACACCAACGGCAAAAAGGCCAGCGGCAGCAACCACAACATCCACGGATGCGAAAAAGCCATGCTTAAACCTTGCTACTCTTTGTTAAACTATCTGGCGTTAAACCACGTTCACAATCGCGGCAGCGACGGCAAAACTGTTTAAGCCAAGCCACTGGATCTGAGCCTACATCATGTTTTGCGTTAGGCTCAAAAAATACTTGGCGCGATAAGTTAAAAAATTGATTAATTTCAGATTTAATTGCATTAAATGCAGGTTTTTTGGCCAAAAATTCATCTAAATTATTCATAAACAAGCTATTACCAGCAGAGGTGTTTAGCGCGGCATGCATGCTAGAGACCGCATTCCGTGTACCCTGTAGCGTGTTATCTTGTTTTTTGATGTTACGGAAAGCCTTTGCAAATGGCCCACCCATACGTGGCAACCATGCGTTTTTACCTAGAATATATAGCAGACCTATTAAGCTGAGTGCTAACAACACCAATAGTATTTTAAGACGCAGCTTCTCCTTGCTAGCGTCCATCAATAACGGGCCTCTAAATTGGCTCATGTCATCTTCTACTTTAATTTGGCCAAATACAGATAGCGGCGAAATCACAAATTCCCACATGGGAATGCGGTATTTAACGAGATCTTCTTTGTCGCTGGTATTGACTAAGCGCACATATTCAGCCAACACTGCCGCGCGTTTGGCTACTACGCTAGAGGTAAATATTTGATAATCCAGCGTTAAATAATGAACTATCTGTTCGCCTTCATCTTTTTTAGTGTGCTTTAAGCCCGCTAAATAAACGCCAATTGGCTGGCCGCGGTATGTTTTTTCAAAACCAACAATCGGTAGCGACTCTTCAACCAAGTAATAAGGTTTTTTAATGGTCAGAGTGATTTGGCGCTGCACCACATCGCCCACTGTGTAACCCACATCTTTTACTGGATCAACAATTTGAATGCTGACAATACCATCTTTCACGTCTGGAAGTTTTGTAATTTCTAGCGCGTAAGCCTGATGCATGCAGATGCTTAGCGATAGCGTTAGTAATAAATTGCGCATTAATTTTTTCATATATTTATTTGGTTTAAGCTGCTACAAATTGGTGAAAATACTCGGTCAGCCTATCGGCATCAAAATCACCTTCTACATAAAATGGAGGCATATCAAATTGCATAAATGCTGCGTAAATAGCTTCGCGACGCGCTGCAAACGATTCTATAATTTTGTTGCGTAAGTCTTTTCGCAAAAACAGCGTACGCTTTTGGCCAGATTCTGGGTCAGTCACTGCTGTAATGCCAAATTCAGGTAGATTTTTATATTCGTCATCGTCCCACAGCACAACAGGCACAATGTGATGGCGCGTTAAATTGGATAGCGCCTCTTCTAATTGTGTCATTGGCATATGGAAATCAGAAATCATAAATACCAACGAACGTTCACGCGGTAAAAAGCGCCACACATCACCAATACCTGCACCCGACACAGGTTGCGGATGGTAGTCTTTTAAGCGCTCGGCAAGCTCAATTGCGCGCTGCGATTTAAACGATTGCGTACTAATCCAATCTTCGCGTACCACGTCATCGAATCCCACAAAGCCAAACGGGTCGGCGTTTTTAGTGGCGCTTCTAGCGACTGATTCAGCAATATCGGCCGCTTGGCGAATTTTGCG
>JANNWI010000241.1:0-5215 GCA_031414715.1 Methylophilaceae bacterium
ATTGGAAAGCAAATTAAGCACAACTTGTAACAGTTTTTGGTGATTAGCCAATACCCAAAGATTAGGTTGGTGCTGACACTCAATTTCGATGTCTCTAATTTTTCCCATTGGTGCAATATAATGTTTCGCTTCATCTAACAAATCATTAACGGCAATAGTATTTAGTTCTAAAGAGATTTCGCCAGATTCAATCCTAGTGATTTCTAGTACTTCATTTATCAGTTTGAGTAAATGTAGTCCAGCGCCCTTAATCATTGAAACACTGTCACGCTGCTTGCCTGGCGTTAAGTCTTCTTCTAATAATTGAGCAAAACCTAAAATTGCATTCAACGGTGTACGTAATTCATGGCTTGTCCTAGATAAAAACATACTTTTTGATGTGCTCGCCTCTTCTGCTTCGTGTCTGGCTTGTATGGCATCATTGATATTGCTAGCCAATAGTTGTGAGGCTTGATCGAGTTCGTTTGAAAGTTGCCCTAGCTCGTCACGGCTACTTGATGGTAAATCTAGTGCTTCTGCTTTGGCTAAGTGGCGAGCGCTATCTCTTAACAAGCGAACACGTTTCACAATGGTACCTGAGAATATCCACACTGCCATGAGTGAGCCATTAATGCCAGCAATCGCAGCAATAAGAGTGACTGTTATATTTTGCTGGCGCTGCAAGTAAATATCTTTTTGGTCTTTGGAGACCAATAGGGCTTCTTCTGCATTTAGACTTTCAATTTCTTTTCTTAAAGTATCTAGCGATTCTACCTGCTGTTTAAATTGAACAATAAGTTCATCAGAAGCAACCTCTGATTCATTTTTAGAAAGTAAACTCAGCATCTTTAAGTTTTGCTCGACCAAAAGCAAAATTAGCGCTAAACGTTGCTTTTGTTGGTCACCTTCTAGTTGTTGCTCTAGCTTAAGTAGTATTACTGGCAACATTTTTTCGGCGCGGTAATAAATGCCTAAAAAGTGTTTGTCGCCCGTCAGTAAGTAATCTCTTAAGCCAGTAGACGCTTCGAGCAATTGCGTATGTACCGTTTGTATATCACGTTGGTTTTGTAGTGCTAAACTTAATTTATTTTCCAGTAAAGTTGTTTCTTGCTCACGTAAATATAGTGATGAAAGTGACGCCAGTAAAACGGTTAATGGCAAGATAATCACAAACATGCCTTTAATCGCCAATGGACAATCTTGCCACAATTGGGCAATCAATTTTGCAGGGTAAGGCAACGCTTTTTTTAACGACATAACCAGTTTTTGCATAACAGGCATGATTAGGATTTATATCCCAGCTCAACCGCTTTAACAGCTGCCTGCGTTCTATCTTTTACATTTAATTTACTTAAAATGCGCTCAACATGAATTTTTGCTGTGCCGGGAGCAATACCTAATTTGTTTGCAAGTTCGATATTACTCAAACCAGCAGGCAATAACGCAAAAATTTCACGCTCTCTAGGTGTTAAGTTCTCTAAAACACTTCGATCAAACATGGTTTGTTCGCTAGGCTGTTGATGCAACATTGCCACGCCAACTAGGCCTGCAATTGCGTATAAGGTTTGCAAATCTTCTTGATTTATCTGAAGTTGCTTGCCAGACAGCGCCAGAATACCGAGAGAACGTTGTTGAGTAGCGATAGGGATAATACAGTCTTGAACAGACATGACTTCGGCGTGCGGCCACAAATGGTTGCCAACGCCTTGTTGCAAATTAAATTTTACTGGGTTTTTTAGCATATTCGCTAGAACTCCCATCATGGGTATGCGTGCGCCAATAGGTAATGCCGAGCCACGATTACAAAAAACAGTGAGTTTGCCCATATTTTCAATGGCGATTAAACCATGTTCAGCTGCAAGTAAACTACATAACTCGCTCAATAGATTTGAAGCTGTGTCTTGATTCCAGCCAAGATAGAACAGTTGTTGGCCTAAATGGATATAAAGTCGCAAATAGGCATCATTTGACTGTGATTTCTTTAGAGACTGCCTAAGTTCGCGTGCACTTGTAGGTTGATCCATATCGTGGTGTCTATGATGTGATATATGCCATTTAGTATATACCGATATCCACCTGTTGGCGGATTATTCTGTATCAAAACCTCTTCATAATGCAATCCATCGAGAAAGCGCGTTTAGAACCTCGAAGTTCAACTAACTAATGAAATTGGAGAAGATAATGAAAAGTTTAAATATAGCAGTTTTTATAAGCGCAGTAATGTTATCGGTGACTGGCTTGGCACAAGCTGAAAGCGCTACTGTTGGTCATGAAGAAAATGCGAACAGGCTTAACCATAACTTTAACGCAAAGCGTCCATACCATGCACCTGTAGATAATACGAAAGCTGTTAAAGGTGATGCGCAATGGGAAGGTGCAACTTTAGTGCCAAATGACGAAGATAGCGTTGAGAGCAAAAATAAATACAACATTAAGCAATTGAGAATTAACTCACTAGGCAGACGTCCTTATATTGAATAGTTTGTTGGGGTAATACGCTTGATACATAATGTCTAAAGTATAATTAATTTGATAATATTCAAATAGCAGTAATAATATACTGCTATTTTTGTGTTTAGCTAGTTAGATATAGAATTTCGATTAAGCGTGTTTTAACAAATAAGGACAACAATGAACGATTTGTTTAAAGAACTAAAAAACGACTTGTCTGCCAGTATTGTCGTATTTTTCGTAGCGCTTCCGCTATGCTTAGGTATTGCGCTTGCTTCAGGCGCGCCATTATTCTCTGGCATCATCGCGGGCATAATCGGCGGTATTGTGGTTGGTATGTTAAGTGGCTCGCAACTTGGTGTTAGTGGCCCAGCCGCTGGATTGGCAGTCATTGTATTGACTGCAATAGGTACTTTACAAACCTTTGAGACTTTTTTACTGGCTGTAGTAATAGCCGGAATGTTGCAATATATGCTTGGTTTTTTTAAAGCAGGTTTTATTGCGTATTTCGTGCCATCTTCTGTTATTAAAGGCATGCTCACTGGCATAGGATTGCTCATTATATTAAAGCAAATTCCACATGCTTTTGGATATGATGTTGACTTTGAAGGTGATGAGTCTTTTGAGCAGGTAACCGGTGAAAATACATTTACTGCGCTTTCAAATGCATGGGAATATTTGACGCCCGGCGCGGTTTCAATCGCCCTGATTTCGTTTGTGATTTTGATTTTTTGGGAAGCAGTGCTGACTAAAAAACATAAGTTTTTTCAGGTATTGCAAGGTCCAATAGTGGTAGTTTTAGTTGGCATTGCCATGAACTTAGCCTATCAAAATGGGCTTTTACCGTTTAGTTTAGATGCCAATCAAATTGTCAGCTTGCCTGTTGCCAGCAGTGTTGGCAATTTTTTTAGTTTTTTTACATACCCAGATTTTAGTCAGTGGAATAATATAGCTGTTATTAAGACGGCAATTGTATTGGCCATTGTGGCTAGCTTAGAAACCCTGTTGTGTGTTGAGGCAACGGATAAGCTTGACCCATTAAAGCGGGTGACACCCACCAATCAAGAGCTTAAAGCGCAAGGTATAGGTAATATGCTTTCAGGGTTAATTGGCGGTTTGCCGGTCACTCAAGTTATTGTGCGAAGTTCTGCAAATATTACGTTTGGCGCACAAACAAAGTTATCAGCCATTTTGCATGGCATTTGGTTGTTGCTAAGCGCAATTACAATTGCCAGTTATTTAAACATGATTCCGTTAGCAAGCTTGGCAACCATTTTAATTATGGTGGGTTACAAACTAACAAAGCCAAGTTTATTTGCACAAATGTATAAATTGGGTTGGGAGCAATTTGTACCATTTATAGTGACGGTTGTTGCGATTGTGTTCACAGACTTGCTGACTGGTATTGGTTTTGGTTTGCTAGTTGGGCTTGGTTTTGTCTTACACCACAGTTATCGTAACTCTTATCATATAAAAGATATTAAAACGACCGAAGAAGGTCACGAAGTTCATCATATTGTATTAGCAGAAGAAGTGTCGTTCTTTAATAAAGCCCGTATTATTGAAGCATTAGAAGCGATTCCAGCCAGCTCTAAAGTGATTATAGATTGCAGCAAGTCTAGAGCAATTTCATACGATGTGACAGAGTATTTGCGCGATTACGAGTTGCACGCGAAGCTCAAAAATATTACTGTAGAAAAAGTTAGTTTTATTCAACCTAAGAGTTAATCAGGAGAGCGTATGTATAAACACCCTTTGTTAGACCGCGATAAAATCACACCACAAGAGGCATTGGATATTCTGGTTGAGGGTAATCACCGCTTCGCCAACAATATGGAAGAAGAAAAGGACTTTCAAACCCTGATACATATTACTAAAGATAAACAGCACCCTTTTGCATCGTTTTTAAGTTGTAGCGATTCGCGCGCACCGGTAGAGCTACTATTTGATCAAGCTTTGGGTGATGTGTTTAGTGTGCGTTTAGCAGGTAACATTGCATCTGACAAAGCGATTGGCAGCCTAGAATTTGCTAGTAAATATTTAGGTAGCAAATTAATTGTGGTCATGGGTCACACTTCTTGCGGCGCAGTTAAAGCCGCGTGTGATAATTTTATGGATGGCCACATTGGTGAGATTATTAATTTGATTAAGCCTGCCATTAGACATGAGAAAACCATTACCAAAGTTGAAGATAGATGTTCAAAAAACCCTGAATTTGTTGAAAAAATAAATCGATTAAGCGTGCAACATCAGATAGATACTATTGTTCGCAGCAGCGATATTGTGCAAGACATGATTAGTGCAAAACAAATTGGTATTATTGGTGCTGTTTATGATATTGCCACAGGCAAGGTTAATTTTATGCATGACACATTCGTTCAATAAATAGCGAATCAATAAAAAAAGCCGACATCGCGTCGGCTTTTTTATGGTTTATAAATCAGCGATGGCCTTCTTTGGCCATGTTGATACTATATTTTGGAATCTCTACCACCAAATCGGTCGTGCCAACAATCGCTTGGCAACTTAGCCTAGATAAAGGTTCTAAACCCCAAGCCTTATCCAGCAAATCGTCTTCTTTATCGTCAGATGCGTTTAGTGTTTTAAAGCCTTCGCGAATAATCACATGACAGGTTGTGCAAGCGCAGGCTTGGTCGCAAGCATGATCGATATCGATTTCATTGTCCAATAACGTTTGGCAGATTGATTCACCTGTTTTTCCCTCAATAGCAGCACCATCGGGGCAGAGTTCTACGTGTGGTAGTACAATAATTTGTGGCATTCT
>JANNWI010000242.1:0-9163 GCA_031414715.1 Methylophilaceae bacterium
ACGCCCGCCATGGGTGCGACGACAAGGTTATTCTTCAATATGTGATTGCCAATTTGCATGCGTTTATTTACAAATTTTCGAGCTGCTTATTTTATACGCAATTGGGCTGACTTAACAGACTTACGGTAACAAATAACCTTAAATTTTATAAGTTATTTGGGCGCGTGAGCATTTCTAAATTGGTCAGCCAAACCATCGCATGTTTACGTGGGTTTTTCATTGAGTCATTACCGCACATTTCCTCGCTGGGCTGTAGGCTGCCACAAAAACTAGGGCGCTCAGGCTGGCCAAATAGCATACAAGCGTTTTCGTCACTTAATTGAATACAGCGCACACCAGCAGGCTTGCCGTTTGGCATACCAGGAATTGGGCTATTGATACTCGGCGCAATACAACAAGCGCCGCAGTTTGGTCTGCAGTTCATATTAAATTGATATTATCTTTATTTCGATGCTGTGCAAGCCTTATGGATATTGGCTTGTAGAGCATGCTTTTTCTCTGGTGCGTAATTTGATGTGATTTGGATTGCCACGCCAAATTAAAAATATTTGGCTCGCAATGACAATTCGACGCATCTATTCCGTCATTGCGAATAGGGTATCGACGAAGCAATCCTGCTTTTTAAACTATGCCTCGCGCCATGCAAACCCCAAATTTTCAACCCCTATTTTTAAGGCAGTCATCGCCTGTAAAACTTTATCTGGTGCGCCTTTTGCACCTAGCTCAATTTGGCGATTCGGCTTTAATTTGGGCAAGCTAAATACTTTCACATCAAACCCTGCAATCACCATGTTCATCAAATCAATCAGTTGGCTTTCAATGCCATCCACCACAATAATCGATTGTTCTACATAATTAGTTTGGTGAAACAAGTGCGCGTAATGTGTATCTAGCGCCCATTCCATCATCGGGTGCGCCATGGCGGGAAAGCCCGGTAAAAAATAGTGGGTGTGTTTTTGATTCGCTAAGCCCGCGCTAAAGCCAGCCACCCGATTGACTGGGTTGGGGATTAAACCTGCACCCGCTGGAAAATCAGCCATCAACACTCTTTTGGGGTAAGCACCTTCACCAAATTGCGCCACGATTTCTGCCACTGCGCCGGCGTGGCGTTCAATTGGTACACTCAGCGCATCTGCCGCACATTGCCGTGTGTAATCATCTGGTGTGGCGCCGATGCCGCCAAAGCTGAATACAACTTCGTTTTTTGCAAAGCTGGTTTTGAGTGCAGCGGTAATTTGCGCAGGGTCATCACCTAAATATTGCGCCCAATTTAGCTGCAAACCGCGCGCAGAGAGAATTTCAATTGCTTTACATAAATGCCCATCTTGCCGTTTGCCAGAGAGAATTTCATCTCCAATAATGTAAATGCCAATATTGCAGACATGTGTGGTGCTGTGTTGCATAATTTATTAGTGCGCTATCTATTTTTAATAAAACTGTTAAGCTGTCAGGGTTATATTTGTTACATTATTGTAATTAAATGATTGTATAGTCTCAAAATAAACTAAAAAACAACTTAATAATAGCGTAGTTTACACAATTAACGTCTGATGACTAAACCAATAAAAACAATAGCAATCAAGCAAGCGCAGTTAAAACAACTTTCTGAATCTGCTGGCTTAACCATGATCAACAGCACATTACTTGCCATTTTGTTGGCTTATGTACTGCGTGACTTAATCTCTAACACCATTATTATTGCTTGGTTATTTGTGTTTATCAGCCTTAATATTGTACGATTTTTTGCCATTGACAAGCATAAGCAACACCCAGAACTGACTGATGCCATGGTTGATAAACAACTGACTCAGTTTCGTATAGGCTTAATTGCCAGTGGCGTTTTGTGGGCTATTGCCAGTATTTTGATGTACCCAACCAGCTCGCTTTCTCATCAAACTTTTTTTATTTTTATGCTGGCTGGCTTATCTGCAGGCTGCGTTGTTTCTTACTCGGTTGATTTTGTTAGCGCAGTGACTTATGTCATGCTTATACTGCTGCCGGTGTTGGTGCGTTTATTTTTTGGCGAAGGTGAAATTGCCTTTGCAATGACAGCATCAGTCTTGTTGTATATTGCTTTTATGATTGTTAGCATTCGTCATGTTAATCGTAATGTTCTAGAAAGCATTTCTGCGCGTTTAGATGCGGATGAACGCGAGCAAGAAATTAAGCAGCTTGCTTTTTATGATGTGCTAACTAATCTGCCGAATCGCCGCCTAATGCACGATAGACTTAACCATGCGCTTGCCATCAGTAAACGTACGGGCATGGGTGGTGCATTGCTGTTTTTAGATTTAGATAACTTCAAAATGTTGAACGATACCCTAGGCCACGACACAGGTGATTTGTTATTACAACAAGTAGCGCGCAGGTTAGAAGCTTGTGTGCGTAGCAGTGATACGGTAGCGCGCTTAGGTGGCGATGAATTTACCGTCATGTTAGAAGATTTAAGCCAAGATGCAGCAGAAGCGATTAAGCAAGCCGATGCAGTGGCTAAACAAATTATTACCAGATTAAACTTGCCTTATCAACTGAATACGCATGAGCACCACAGCACGGCCAGTATTGGTGTGGCCATGTTGGTGCGGATGGAAGCTCGCACGACGAGTTGCTTAAAAACGCCGATATTGCCATGTATAAAGCCAAAAATGCAGGCCGTAACGTGGCACGTTTTTATAGGCCAGCACTTTGAGAGGCTGCCAATTTATAACTTGTGTAAGCTTATGATTGGATTGTTAATGTGCGCTTTCCCAGTTGCTACCCACACCAACTTCCGCCAACAGCGAAACACTTAATTTCGCCACATTTTGCATGAGTTCTGGCAATGTTTTTTTCAGTATTTCCAGCTCATTATCTGGCACTTCTAACACCAGTTCATCGTGTACTTGCATGATTAGTTTAGTTTTTAAGCTTTCACCATTTAACTTTTCTGTCTCCAACCAATTGGCTACTGCAATCATGGCCAGTTTTATTAAATCTGCCGCCGTGCCTTGCATGGGGGCGTTAATAGCGGCGCGTTCTGCGCCGTTTCTTCTTTGTACATTGGCACTGTTGATTTCTGGCACCCATAATCGGCGGCCAAAGTAGGTTTCCACATAACCTTGTTGTTTGGCGATTTGGCGAGTGTTTTCCATGTAGGCTTTTACGCCAGGGTAACGGGCAAAGTAGCGTTCTATATAGCTTGCAGCGGCGCTACGTTCTATGTTTAGGTTTTGCGCAAGGCCAAACGCGCTCATGCCGTAAATCAGGCCAAAGTTGATGACTTTGGCGTAGCGGCGTTGTTCGTTATCTACGGCTTCACGTTCCACGCCAAAAATCTCGGCAGCTGTTGCGCGGTGAATATCTTCGTTATTGGCAAAGGCGGCCAACATGCCTTGATCCTGAGAAAGGTGCGCCATAATGCGTAGCTCGATTTGTGAGTAGTCGGCAGACACAATATGCGAACCTTGCGGCGCAATAAACGCTTCGCGAATACGACGACCTTCGGCGCTTCTAACGGGAATATTCTGCAAGTTTGGGTCGCTGCTCGCTAAGCGCCCCGTAATCGCCACCGCTTGGTTATAGCTGGTATGCACGCGCCCTGTTTGTGGGTTAATCATTTTCGGTAACTTGTCGGTGTAGGTGGATTTGAGTTTGGCCAAGCCACGATACTCTAATAAAACCTTAGGCAGCGGGTGGTCGAGCGCCAGTTCTTGCAGCACATCTTCGTCGGTGCTTGGCGCGCCACTAGGCGTTTTTTTAGTGGGCTTAATACCCAATTTATCAAACAAAATTTCTTGCAATTGCTTAGGGCTGGCCAAGTTAAATGGCTGGCCTGCCAGCTCATACGCTTGGTTCTCTAGTGCGATTAATTTGAGACCAATCTCGTTACTTTGCGCCCTTAACATTTCAGCATCAATCAGCACGCCATTACGCTCTATAGTGAACAAACAAGCTGAGCTGGGCATTTCAATTTGGCCGTAAATAAAGTTAAGTTTCTCGTCATTTGCAATCACGGGATACATGGCTTTGTGAAGCTGCAAGGTAATATCGGCGTCCTCCGCAGCATATTCGGCGGCGTTTTCCACCGTTACTTGGTTAAAACCAACTTGCTTGGCGCCTTTGCCTGCAACAGCTTCAAAACTAATTGGCGTAATGCTTAAATGCCGCTCGGCTAGCGCATCCATGCCGTGCGTTTTGTGGCTTTCAAACACGTAAGATTGCAGCATGGTGTCATCCGTTATGCCGCACAAATTGATGCCGTGGTTTGCAAACACATGCTGGTCGTATTTTAAATTTTGACCAACTTTTTTGATGGCTTCGTTTTCAAGTATTGGCTTAATTTTGGCTATTGTTTCAGAAAAATTAAGCTGCTCTGGCGCATCAAAATAATCGTGCGTCAGTGGCAAATAGGCTGCGCTGCCTGCCTCTACCGCAAACGATAAACCCACAATTTTGGCGGTCATTGGGTCTAAACTTGTTGTTTCGGTATCCACACAAATAAGCTTTGCGGCTTGCAATTTGGCTAGCCAATTATCTAATTGCGATGTGCTTAAAATGGTTTCGTAGTTGCGGGTGGTGATTGGTTGGTAATCAGTCTGCATCGTCGCAAATTGATTTGACATTAAATCAACATCGCCAGCAGCCCCTCTGGTATTGGCTTGCAGGGCAGCTGTTTTGCCTTCGGTATTATTTTGATTAATAATACCTTGAGTACCATCTGGCATATTATCTAGCTCGCGGCGCCAACTTTTAAATTCAAAGCGGTCAAATAACTCAGCCAGTTTTGGCTTGTCGATTGCCTGTGGCGATAAATCAGCCAAGCTTTCTTGAATACCAATATCGGTTCTAATGGTAATTAATTGACGCGCGGTGGGCAACCACGGCAGCGCTTTACGCAAATTGTCGCCCACCACGCCAGTAATTTCATCGGCATGCGCCACAATATTTTCTAGGTTGCCATAATTGGTTAGCCATTTTACCGCTGTTTTTGGCCCCACCTTTTCCACACCCGGCACGTTGTCCGAAGTGTCGCCAACCAGCACTAAATAATCAATCATCAAGTTAGGTGGAATGCCAAACTTAGCGGTAACACCAGCAATGTCCAGCACATCGTCCACGCGTCTAAACGCATCACGCATGGTATTCACCACAGTGATTTTTTCGTTTACTAGTTGCGTAATATCTTTATCGCCAGTGGATATAATGGTGCGAATGCCTTCACGTTCGGCTTGTTTTGCCAGCGCGCCTATCACGTCATCCGCCTCTACGCCATCAATCATAATCAATGGCCAACCCAAGGCTTTAATCGCCTCGTGCAGCGGCTCTATTTGTGGGCGCAAATCATCTGGCATGGCTGCGCGATTGGCCTTATATTCGGGGTAAATGTCGTCGCGAAAGGTTTTGCCTTTGGCATCGAACACGCACGCGCTATAATCGCTAGGGTAATCTTTGTGCAAACGGCGTAACATATTAAGCACGCCTTGAATCGCGCCAGTGGGCTCGTTTTTGCTGTTGCGCAAATCGGGCATGGCGTGAAAAGCGCGATAGAGATAAGACGAGCCATCAACTAATAGTAGAGTCTTCATGTTTTAGGATGCTTTAAAAATGACAAAAAAATTACCAAAAATAATCGAGCCAGAATTACTGAATAACTCGGAAAGCCATGAGGCATGGCACGTATTTGAGATTATGGCAGAATTTGTGAGTGCCACCGAGAAGTTGAAACAAATTACACCTGCTGTGTCTATTTATGGAAGCGCCCGCACCGCAATTAGTCACGACGATTATAACCTTACCGAAAAAATCGCACGTTTGTTAAGCGATGCTGGTTTTAGCGTGATTTCTGGCGGTGGACCGGGCATTATGGAGGCCGCCAATAAAGGCGCATTTGCAGGAAAATCGCCCAGCGTAGGCTTAAATATTGAGTTGCCACATGAGCAAAGCGGCAATGGCTATCAAGATATCAGCATTAATTTCCAACACTTTTTTATGCGCAAAGTGATGTTTGTCAAATACGCCAGCGCCTATGTGGTAATGCCAGGTGGTTTTGGCACGCTAGATGAGCTGATGGAAGTGATTACGCTGATTCAAACGGGAAAATCGCGCAAAATACCGATTATTTTGGTGGGCAAAGCGTTTTGGGGCGGCTTGATGGATTGGCTAACCAATACGCTGGTGGCGCAAGGCATGGCATCCCCTAAAGATTTGGATTTGATTCAACTGATAGATGCCCCTGAGGAAGTTGTAGAAGCTATCTTTAGCTATTATGGAACTAGAGGCTTTGAACTAACGCCAGCTGAGAAGAAAGCGCAGCTATTCTTATAGCGCAGCCCAATAAAAAGCACAGCTATATCTGAAGCGTAGCCAAATAAAAAGCGCAGCTTTATTTATAGGCTTTCTAGCGTAGTTTTTGTTAGAATGAACTAACTAATTAAATGTGAGAGCAAGATGCAAAAACAAAGTTACTTATACGTGTTGCTACTATGTGTTTTGCCCGTACTGGTATTAGCTGCACCTAACAATTTGGAGCCACTAGAGGAAGTGCCACCGCCGCCTAAAGTGATTGATGGGGAAGTGCTTGAAGGCGAGCCGCAAGTGACTATTCGCAAACGTGGTGCAGAGACGATAGAGGAGTATCGTATTAATGGCGAGCTGTATATGGTTAAAGTTACGCCAGAGCATGGCGTACCATACTATATGCACAAGGAAGATTCAAACGGTGAGTGGCTTAATGATGGGCCGAATAAGCCGCTGAGTATTCCGAAGTGGATTCTTTTTCGATTCTAAATAATAAACCAAAATACTGTCATCAAACGTTGTTGCGCGCCAAACAAAATGTCGTTACATACAACAACGTATGCGCCTCCATTTTATCTAACGCGCGCCTAGTTTGATTTAACCATTTTGATTTACTTAGCTTGAGTATTTCCTGATAATTTTATGTCTGTTTTTACCACGTTAAATCTAGAAGAAGTGCGTACTTGGTTGCGTCATTTTGACTTGGGTGAAATGATTGAGCTGCGCGGCATTGCGGCGGGTATCACCAATACCAATTATTTTGTCGTCACTCAAAATAGCCATTTAAAACAAACAAAATATGTGCTGACTATTTTTGAGAAAAATCAAGCAAGTGAATTAAACTATTTTGTCGATTTAATGCGCTTTTTATCGCAGCAAGGTGTGTTTTGCCCGCTGCCAATTGCGGATAAAGCGGGTGTGAGTTTGCATGTGTTAAAAGACAAGCCCGCACTGATGGTGACTTGTTTGAATGGCACCGATATTCTTGCGCCAAGTATTCACCAAGTAGAACAAGTGGCGCGTGCGCTGGCGCATATGCACAAAAAAGGTATCGACTTTGCGCAAGATGGCATTAATCAGCGCGATAGCACTTGGCGAATCAACACTGCGCAAAAGGTGTTACCAAAACTAGCCAAAGATGATCAAGCGTTGCTACAAAGCGAGTTGGATTATCTATACGCTAGAGATTTTAGCCAGTTGCCGCATGGCGTAGTGCATGGCGATTTGTTTCGCGACAACGTGCTGTTTGACGGTGATAAACTAGGTGGGTTTATCGATTTTTATTATGCCTGCAATGATGTGCTGACCTATGACGTGGCGATAGCTGTCAACGAGTGGTGCGTGCATCACAACGGCGCCGATATTGGCGAGTTAGATCAAGATAAAATAAACACTTTTTTGAGTGCATATCAAGAAGTTCGCAGTTTTAATAGCAAAGAATATGCAGCTTGGGTAGATGTATGCCGCTTAGCTGCCTTGCGTTTTTGGCTGTCGCGTTTGCATGATTTTTATTTTCCGCAAGCGGGTGAGCTAACGCATACCAAAGACCCCAACCACTTTAAACACCTGTTGCAACAATGGATTGCGACAGCGCAAGCTGAAAAGGATTAAGCATGGCCATTTTACAATCGCGCACGCAAACTGGTATTAGCTGGGTAAAAGAGAGTATTGCCTTATTTAAAACTGGCCCACGCAAATGGCTTTCTGTGGCCTTGGTGTATGTTGGGCTGTTTATGATGCTGCCATCTGTGCCAGGATTACAGTTTTTTGCTTTTTTGAGTATTTTAATTTGGCCCGTTTTTCTGGCTATCGCCATTGCGCTTTATCGCAATGCTGATATGAAAAAGCTGCAAACTGTGGGTGAAATTATCACGCAAATTCAACCCAAAATTGCACAATTAGTTGCTCTGGGAGGCGCATGCTTGCTCTATGCGGTGCTGGTAAGTTTTGTGCTGAATAGCGATTTGCAAGGCTTACAAACGATGATGGGCGATAAAGATAAAATGACTGAATCGCAAATGATGGCATTTTTGCAAAAAATGTTTCCGCTATTTTTAAAGCTCTCGCTGTTAATGATTCCGCTGATGATGGCGACTTGGTTTGCGCCTATGCTTATCGCATTTAATCACTACAATGTAGTCAAAGCGATTAAATCGAGTATTGCAGGCTCGCTACAGTATATGGTGGCGCTGGGCGCCGCATGGATAGTGCTCACCGCAGGTATACTTGCCCTGATGTTGGCGGTTGGTATTGTGGCAGGCATCATCAGCGCGTTGGTGCCTATGCTTGGGCAAATGCTCATGTCGATTATTGTATTTGGATGCTTATTATTAGCCACTGCGCTGATGCTGGCGTTTCAATATGTCAGTTATCGCGATGTGTTTAGAGCGGCTTAAAGCTTAATGTTGAAGCGCAATTGATTGCGCGAAAACTAAATTGCAAAAACATTAAACCTATTCGCGATTTAAAAATCGCTCCTACTTTGTATCGCTAAATCTTCTCAAGCTTAGCGTATTCCATCGCCAGCATTTTTAAACCATTGTTGCCAAAGTTAATTTTAATGACTAAATTTGCGCCGCTACCTTCGTAAGTCACTACTACACCTTCACCAAATTTCGCATGGCGCACGCTAGCACCAATTCTAAACGGGTAGTTGCTTGCTTGTGACGGAGCGACTGTTTGATTAGAACCAGCTTGATAGTTGCCGCCTGTGGCATAATTTTTAGCAATTGGTTTGCTGTTTAGGCGCTTTAATAATGCTTCGGGAATTTCATCTAAAAAGCGTGACGGAATGCCGTAGCGCACTTGCCCATGCAACATGCGACTTTGCGCATGGCTTAGGTAAAGTCGTTGTCTGGCACGCGTCACGGCTACATACATCAAGCGG
>JANNWI010000243.1:0-3143 GCA_031414715.1 Methylophilaceae bacterium
CAAAGATTGCGCCACCGTATCGAATACAAAATGTTCACTTATGGCGATGGCTTAGAGCGCAGTTACGACATTGCACCCAGCTATATTGCGGCCATTCAAGCGGATATTAAATTGGCACGACCTATGCAAGTGGCGGTAGATTGTGGCAATGGCGTAGCTGGCGCATTTGCTAAAACGCTTTACAACGCTATTGGTTGCCGTGTAGATGAGCTATTTTGCGAAGTGGATGGACATTTTCCTAACCATCATCCTGATCCGTCGGTACCAGAAAACTTGGCCGATTTAGCGGCTGCGCTTAAAACCACTCGCGCTGAGATTGGCTTAGCCTTTGATGGTGACGGCGACAGGCTGGGCGTAGTCACTAAAGAAGGCAATATTATTTATCCAGATCGCCAGTTATTATTGTTTGCCGAAGATGTACTTAGCTGCAACAAAGGCGCCAACATTATTTTCGATGTGAAATCGACGCGCAACCTCAGCCCATGGATTAGCAAGCTGGGCGGCAAGCCTATTATGTGGAAAACGGGTCATAGCCTAGTAAAAGCCAAAATTAAAGAAACTAATGCCGCACTAGCGGGCGAGATGAGCGGCCACGTATTTTTTAATGATAATGATGTTAACGGTAAAAAGCGTTGGTACGGCTTTGACGATGGTTTATATGCTGGAGCCAGGTTATTAGAAATTTTAAGCCATTTTGCCAACCCGTCAGATGTATTAAATAATTTACCCGATAGCGTTAGCACGCCTGAACAGCACATTAACATGCAAGAAGGTGAGCCGCATAAACTGATTGCCCAACTTCAAAAAACTGCGGCATTTGAGGGCGCAACTGAAATTATCACCATTGATGGCTTAAGAGTGGAATATGCTGATGGCTTTGGTTTGATGCGCCCCAGCAATACCACACCAGTGATTGTGCTGCGCTTTGAGGCGGATAATGAAATAGCCCTTAAGCGTATTCAAGCGCAATTTCGTGACGTCATTTGGGACGCTGCGCCACATGTGGCGTTACCATTTTAAAGTCAGTTTTAGCTAAACTTTTAAGCACCTTTATCAATTAAATGTCGCGCAACACGTTAGTATTTTCGGTGATTTGGGTAGCGCTTGTGCTGCTTGTATTTTATCTGGTTGATAATATTCAAAACCCTAACAAAGCTTGGCGCCTAGGCGATAACGCCAGCATTGTCATCTTAAAACGCGGATTAGATGGACATTACCGCGCAGAAGCAACCATTAACAATGAAAAGGTAGCAGTATTGGTAGATACTGGCGCAACCGGCGTTGCCATTTCGCAAAAAATTGCTGACAGATTGCAACTAAAAAGCATAAATGCGGTGCGTACTAGCACGGCCAACGGCGATACGGTCAGTTATATGGTGCGCTTAGACTCAGTGAAAGTGGGTGGCGTTGAAGCAAAAAATGTCGCAGCCACCATTGCGCCTGGATTAGATGGTGATGTGTTACTAGGCATGAGTTATTTGGGGCGCATGGATGTACGGCTGTTTAAAAACGAAATGACCATCAAGCAAGTTGAATAGCTTTTAATATTCGCAACAAAAATGGTATGCCCTGTATCTCGCATGGATATTGGCTCACAGGCCTTCTGTTTTAATCACTCAATCCTATTCTTTATCAATTTCTAAAAATAATTGTAAGTATTTGCTGGTTTTGCTTGACCAATGGTGGCTAGCTAGCAAACTTTGACTTAACGAATTGACAGACAATTAAAATTATTTTTAGGAGATTTAAAATGAAATTTACTTTCAAAAAATTAGCGCTTGCTACTGGCTTATTACTCACTGTTTCAACCTCTGTTTATGCAGATGCTATGCTGGGCACAGGTGGTTATGCACGCCAATTACAGAAAATGGAAATGATGAAAATGTTGGATGCCGATGGCAATCATATGGTCACTGCCGCAGAATCTGACAGTTATTACAACGATATTTTTGATGCGCTAAACAAAGATGGCGACGACTCACTAGAAGCCAAAGAATGGGCTGGCCCAACTAAAAATTCTAAGCTAGACTTAACCACTGGCGGTTTTGCTCGCGAATTACGTAGCATGAAAATGATGCGCTTAATGGATTCTGATGGCGACCACAAAGTGACACGTGATGAGTTTTTAAACCACCATAAAGCGGTATTTGCAAAATTAGACACTTCTAGCGACCAAGAGATTAGCGCAACAGAGTGGTCAATGAAAGGCTTGTTAAGCAAATAATTAACCATTTTTGAACGGTAAAAAAGCCAGTGTTTACTGGCTTTTTTGTTGTTTGCAAATAACTTTTAATGCAATAAAACATACGAGAGAAAATAAAGCCTCTGCAAGCCTTATGGATACTGGCTTGCAGAGCATCGATTATGATTGCGCTAAATAATGTGGCTAACTAAGTAATAACAGTTGGTTTTTCGCGACCAGTGCGCTGCTTTAATTGCGAAATATCTAGCGCAATTTGTATCATTTCTGCCAGCGCAACTTGTGCATCTAGATGATGATTTTTGGTATCGGCATCATAAGCCTCTAAATAAATGCGCAAAGTCGCGCCCTCGGTGCCAGTGCCAGATAACCGAAATACAATGCGCGAGCCGCAAGCAAACAAAATGCGAATGCCTTGATTGGTGCTAAAAGAGCCATCAATTGGGTCGGTATAGCTAAAATCATCGGCTGTTTTTACCGTATATTGACCAAATACTTGGTTTGGTAGCGATTCAAATTGCGCTTTAATATGCGCCATAACACCATTGGCAGCCTCGGTTGGAATCGCTTCATAATCATGGCGCGAATACACATTGCGACCAAACTCAGCCCAATGTGCTTTTACTACCTCTTCTACAGATTGTTTTTTCGCAGCAATAATATTTAACCAACACAATACCGCCCACAAACCATCTTTCTCGCGCACATGATTGCTACCCGTGCCAAAGCTTTCTTCGCCACACAGAGTTACCTTGCCTGCATCCATTAAGTTGCCAAAAAACTTCCAGCCAGTTGGCGTTTCAAAACAAGCAATATTAAGTTTGCTTGCCACTCTATCAACAGCGCCACTGGTCGGCATACTGCGAGCAACGCCCGCAAGCCCTTGTTGATAAGCAGGAATTAAAGTTGCGTTGGCAGCAATTATCGCCAAACTATCTGATGG
>JANNWI010000244.1:0-1890 GCA_031414715.1 Methylophilaceae bacterium
CGAGGCTTGTGCGCTAGCTGGCACTTGGGGCTTGGGCAAGCTAACAGCATTTTGGGATGACAACGGCATTTCTATCGATGGCCATATTGAAGGCTGGTACACAGACGACACGGCAAAACGTTTTGAATCATACGGCTGGCACGTTCAATCAGTCGATGGTCATGACGTAGCTGCGATTGGCGCGGCCATTACTGCGGCTAAAAAGGTTACCGATAAGCCAAGCTTAATTTGTTGTAAAACAATCATCGGTATGGGCTCACCAAATAAGTCTGGCAGCCACGATTGCCACGGTTCTGCACTAGGTTTAGAAGAAGTAGCTGCAACGCGTGCGAACATTGGTTGGGCACATGAGCCATTTGTGATTCCTGCTGATGTTTACGCAGGTTGGGATCAAAAAGCCAAAGGCGCCGCCGCTGAAGCGGCATGGAATGACAAGTTTTCAGCTTATGCTGCAATTTACCCAGCTGAAGCAGCAGAATTCACTCGTCGCATGGCAGGCGGTTTACCAGCTAACTGGACAGCTGAAACTGACAAAATTATTGCCGCAACCAACGAAAAAGCAGAAGGCAATGCATCACGTAAAGCATCACAAAACGCTATTGCTGCACTAGCCCCATTATTGCCAGAATTCTTGGGCGGTTCTGCAGACTTAACAGGCTCTAACTTAACATCATGCAGCAGCTTTGTGCACGTAGATGCAAAAAAACCAGGCAACTATATCTCTTACGGTGTGCGCGAATTTGGTATGGCTGCCATTATGAATGGCGTGGCACTGCATGGTGGTTTGTTGCCGTTTGGCGGAACATTTCACATGTTCTCTGATTACATGAAAAGTGGTATGCGTATGGCGGCACTCATGCATCAACGTGTCATTTACGTATTAACGCACGATTCTATTGGTCAAGGTGAAGATGGCCCAACCCATCAACCAGTCGAAAATACATCTGGCTTGCGCTATATTCCTCGTATGGATGTTTGGCGTCCAGGCAGTGCTACAGAAACGACTGTGGCTTGGGTGGCAGCGGTAGAGCGTCATGAAGGGCCTTCAAGTTTGGTTCTTTCACGCCAAAACTTGGCTGGTATCAAGCATAATGCAAGCGATTTTGCAGGTATTCGCAAAGGCGCATATGTCATGAGCGATTGCGCTGGTAAAGCTGATTTAATCTTTATTGCCAACGGCTCTGAGTTAGATTTAGCGGTGAAAGCGGCAGCTGAATTAACCGCAGCTGGCAAAAAAATCCGCGTGGTTTCAATGCCATCTACAAACGTGTTCGATCGTCAAGATCAAGCGTATAAAGACAGCGTATTGACTGCTGGTGTTAAACGTGTGGCCATTGAAGCGGCGCATCCAGATTTTTGGCGCAAATATGTTGGTTTAGATGGCGCAGTAGTTGGCATCGATACCTTTGGCGAATCAGCACCAGGTGGGGCGCTGATGAAACACTTTGGCTTTACAGTAGAGAACGTGGTTGCTGTTGCTAAAACCGTGCTTTAAAGTAACAAATAACGGTTTTCAGTATTTAAAAACCATTAAGTAGCCCAAAAGAGCCTCTGCACGAGGCTCTTTTTTTTGCTAAAATAGCATTATTAAAAACAATCTAAAATCAGGGATTCCAGCATGGCAATTAAAATAGGTATAAATGGCTTTGGCCGTATTGGCCGTATGGTATTGCGTGCGGTAGTCAATGAGGCGGAATTTAGTAATGTTGAAGTTGTCGCGATTAATAGCTCATACGACCTTGATTATATGCTGTACATGCTGAAATACGATTCAGTACATGGTCGTTTTGAAGCGAAGCTGGAGGCTGCTAATGGACGATTGGTGGTAGACGGCAAACCAATTCACATCACTGCCGAGCGTGATCCAAATAATATCAACTGGACAGCCAG
>JANNWI010000245.1:0-8298 GCA_031414715.1 Methylophilaceae bacterium
ATTAGTGGCTTTTAACAAGCCTTTTTCAATTAACGCTTTTAAACAAAAATTAACCCTGCCCAAGCTGATACCCAGCTCGCGCGCCAATTCTCGCTGGCTAACTTCTGGGTTAGTCTCCAGTATTTTTAAAATTTTGTAGCGATATTCATCAGTCAGCATTTGGCAATTCTCAGCTTTTTAACACTGCGTTCAATAGATGAACGAATAATATCAACATTGACTTGTTATATGCAAGCATCAATTATTAACAGCTAACTTTGTTTAACCTCCATTTGTTTTTTTAATTGCTGGGGCTAAACCCCGTTATCCTCGCTATCGTTCCCTTCTCAGAAAAATGGACTATTACAGATTTCTCTAATCTCAAATGGGCTAATTGACTTTCTTGTAAATTATATTTTTTTGCAATTTCTTTATCTGTTACGGCAACGCTACCCTTGCGTCGTGGTTTATCTTTAAAACGCAAGTGCTCAATCTTGGCCCAACCAATGAGTATAGCGCTAATTATAAAAATAATTGCCCCATATAGGCCTAATTTATCATGCAAACCAGCGTATCCATGCAACTCAATAAAATGTATGTTAAATAACTCAGCACCTATCCACCAAGCCACTAGCGTCATCAAAGGTAGCCATAAATAGACATAAAACAACCAAAAAATAAAGGTGATGAAGGCCCATCCATAGCGATGCACGTTTGATTGTAGTTCTGGCCTATCTATAATCAACGGATTATTCAAGAGGTAACTCCTTTTTGATGTATGCCGCGATCTGGACTTGTCCAAATTGCGCGCTTATTTCGATCTTTAATTAATGCTGCTGGCAAGCCAACAATAGTAGTGGCGGCTGAAAACATCCAAAATAGCATTGGGTACCAAATCATCCAATAGTAATAACGCCGAATTTTAGGCTCATATCGACTATCAATAAATAAGCTTATAGCAAATTGTAATAGGCAGGTCATCGCCAGCAACACGCCATTCCAACCAGGGATTAGCGTATTAATGTAAAGTGCTGGTGGCAAATCGATAAACTTTCCTATACCCCACAACAGAAAGATCGCACACATTACGTATGCCCAAATAATGCTGACCACCAACTCGGTATAGACTGGCCACATACGACGCATCTTAACGTCTGTAAAAATACTTTTAAATTTAAGTAACACTTCTGCCCCACCCTGCGCCCAGCGCACACGTTGCCTCCACAATCCACGTAGCGTCTCGGGCATTAGTATCCAGCACAGCGCATTAGGCTCATAACGCACATCATAAAAGTGTGTTTGCATTTTCCAACTGATGTCGATATCCTCGGTTACCATGTTGGTGCTCCAGTAACCCACATTGTGCAATGCAGATTTGCGAAACGCGGCTACAACGCCAGATACGGTAAAAACTCGACCATACACACGTTGCGCCCGCTTAATCAGCCCGATGACAGACGAAAACTCACCGACTTGCAACCGGCCAAGCATAGTAGAGCGGTTACGGATTCTAGGGTTGCCAGTCACCGCACCCACCCTTGAGCTCGAAACAAAATGTTGCATCATCCATGTAATGCAATTTGGATCAAGTACGGCATCACCATCAATGCAGACTAGGTACTCGCTTGAAGACATCATGGCACCCACGGTCAGTGCCATCGCTTTACCCTGGTTGCTTGCCAGTTGCACCGCTTTCACATTGGGGTTATTAGCGGCAATAGTATTTATAATTTCAGCGGTGTTATCACTACTGCCATCATTAATTGCAATAATGTCGTAGTTTGGATAGTTCAACTTAAGCAGTGCACCTATCGTTTCGTAAGCATTAGCGCCTTCGTTATAGCAAGGCACTAGCACACTAACTTGCGGATATTCTGTGAGTATTGGTGGCTCAGTAAATAAAGGCTCTTTTCGCTCTTTTGTAAAGTAGAAATATAGTGCGCCTGCCATCCACAAATAGGCCATAAATAGTGGGTAATAAAAGGCAAAATCTAATAACCACGCTGTAATATTTTGGTACCACATAATTAAAATTTACCCTTCATTTTGTCTTTATTTACTGGCAACTTGTTGCTAACAGGTAAATAAGGGAAATTTCGCGATGAAATAAAAGGTCTAACACTTTCCATTTCTGGTCGATTATTTAAGAAATCATCAGGATAGTAACCAACATGTATCGCGCCTGCCTCATTTAAAGCTCTTAAGTGTTGGGTCAGCACTTTGGTATCTACAGGTTTCTTAGTCTTCCAGTTGGTGGCTTGCAGCTCAAAAATGGTCTTCTGCAATCCATTTTTAGCGTCTTTGGCTTTATATACTAACGACTTAAGCCACGCTATTGGACTATCCGCGTTTTCCATAAATGGCATCGCCATCACTGCGGTGTAATCATAACTAGCTAAAAAGTTTGGATAATTTTGACTCAACCAGCGCTCGCTTTCTGGGTTTAATAGCGCAGGCGCGTACAAATTACGCGCGGTTTTTAGTTGTGGCTGATAGCGTTTTAGCTCTTTGGCTAATTCCATCGTAAAGTCAGTTAAATACCTGCTTTTTAAGGTCATTAATTTAGCTGCTTGTATTGGGTCAAGATTAATTTCTGTTATGTTTCCACGTAATTTAAAATGATCACGATAAGCTACACGCGCAAACTCGCTGTCGTCTTCAAACTCTGATAACACGGCATCATCATGAAATAAAACACCTGAAAACTTGGTATACGCGCCCAAGTCGCTGTAAATTTCTTTAATAATTTGCCGCGCTTCTGCCGAAAATGGCGATAAACGTTTGTAGGCATCTTTATCTGTTGTAGGTTGTGCCGACACTACTTGTAAATCTTGCTGCTTTTGTTTATCTTTGAGCTCAAAAGCCAGCACAGGCATCCACGCATACACTTTCACATTGGCACGTGTTATCAGCTGCCAAGCCACGCGGCTAAATAAATCGGCGCGAACTAAGACATGGCGATTGGGGAAGTAAAGTGCTTCTGCAACGCCATCGCCATTTGCATCTGAAAATGCTTGTAGATAAACAGTGGTGGGCGCTAACGATTTCACTCGATCCAACAGTGCGTCTAAATTCTTAGCCAATTGTTCAGAATTTTCGTCAAATACAAAATCTAAATCGATATGCATTACGCGCTGTTTATCAAGCGCTATTTCTCGTTTTTCAATTTCGGCCAGCCTCATTTCTGTAGGGTTAGCATCAATTAAAAAGCGGCCTACTTGTGCAAGACGATTGGTTTGAGGCTGCTCAACCTCCTCAAGTGTAAAAGTTATCGGCATTCCTAGCTCATTGGCAAGCTCTCTGGCAACAGCGTTTTGCGCACCGTATGGCCATACCATTGCCCTTGCAGGTTTTCCTGTAAGCTTTTGAATCAGATGGTTATTTTTAAGTAAATCTTGCTTTATACGTTCGCGATAGCTTTCGCGAGATTCATAAGTTTTAGTCATCGCGTCATATTGCAAAGTCACTGCTGCTTGCATTTTATTGCCTTGTGGATTTGCCAGTATGCCGCGGTGCAAATCATAGCTATGCGATGCAAATTCAACTAAGCCAGAATCAGCCATCTCTTTAATTTGTTGCGTGCTTAGAAAGCGTTCGCGAGCTACTTTTTCATCGCCATATTGCACCAATTGACCATTTTTAACTTCTAGCCAACTTCCTACCAAAGCCGAAACTGCCGGATATTTATACAGTTTAAGTAATGGATAAACACGCGAATACATGCTTTCGTAGCCATCATCAAAGGTCAACAATACGGGCTTATTTGGCAACAATTTTTTGCCCAGTTTGGCATCTAATAAATCATTTATACTGACTGGGTGGTAACCGTGCGCCTGCAGCCATGCAAAATGGCGCGTAAGATTTTTGGTTGATATGGTCGTGGTTTCTTGTTCTAAGTCACCATCGACATTATCTTTGACATCGTGATAGCTAAATACATCGAATGTTTGGATAAAGCCATTAGGCGCCCCTGCAGCAGTGGTTGCATTAAATAGCGATAATAGTAAAAAAAGAAATAGTTTCATCGTTAAAAAAGTAGATTTAATCTTGCAAATAGTTGAGTAAAAAATTCATTAGTGCCGTCATATGCGTGCTGGGTTCTACTTACGCCATAATCGATTCCGAAGCGGTTATCCCATTTAAACTGTTGCTCATAACTGATCAACCATGTGGTGTTTGATCCAAAACTTTGCTGCCAATATTCACCTACGCCCAATTGCAATCGATGCCCGAACGAGCGATCATAACGACGCCATAAAAGCCATTCATTATCTAGAATTGCGCTCACTTCCATATCGCGCGATGGATTGAAGTAAATCACATTACGCTCACTATTACGGGAGGTGTCCATGCGCAAGTGCGTGGTCAACTTATAGTGAGGCTTGGTGATTAATCGTCTATCTAAAGTCAACGAGAGCGATTGGCGTTGATTGCCATCATCCATTTTCATGTAATTAACGCCTGCAGTAGCGCGCGTTAAGTCGCTCCAGCGGTAAGTGCTACTTGCGCTAATGAGATCGCCACTGGTGCCGACTCTTAAACCACGCAGCGGCATCTGACTAGAATTAATATCTAAAGATGATGCGAAATTCCAGTTATCATTCATGCGATAGTCGGCTGTTAGTGTTGTGCTAACGCCAATTTCAGATAAACTGGCCTGGCTGATTTGTCCACTTAATCGCCAATCTCTGTTGGTATATTCTAATCCCACACCTGGGTATAAAACACGCCCATTACCTTCGGGGAAAGTAGCATGGTCGTACTGTGTGCTGACAAAAGCGCGATAATTGTAATCGATAGGTTTTGAATATAAAACCGCATTTAAACCTTGCGAGCGGTTACCAAAGACTGATCCAGCCGATTTGGTGTTAAAGCCATCCATGGTTAATTGGTATTTGTTGTGTAAGTTCCAGCGTTGGTTTAACGCTTGTACGGTTAAATTTTCTGGATACTCCGCAACAAGTGGCTGTATTTCAGTTTCTGCAAGCTGCCAATCACGTATATCTAAATGCATATTCGCTAGATTAACGCGAGGCAAAATTTGATCAGGATGATCTTTGTTTACTTCATAGAAACGTTGTTCTGCGCGCTCTAACCAACCACGTCCGCGCCATATTTCACCCAATGCCAACTGCACACTACTATTCATCGGACCTACATTATTTAAAGCTTGAAAATTTAGCTCTGCAGTTTCCAAATCATCGCCATAAGCCCGCACATAATAGGCTTTACTATCAGCATCTAACTTGTTATCTTCTACTCTTATAACTGGGTTCTTAGGCCTGTTTCTGTATGCAGCAAAGCTTTGCGATAACTCATCAATAAGTTTTGTAGCCTGCTCGTGGCGCTCCAACTCAATCAACGCATAAAATTGAGAGAATTTAGTTTGTGTATTAGTGGGATCTTTAATTAAAGAAGATTCGTAGGCTTTTAGCGCCTCCTCTGGCATTCGCTGGTATAAATAAGCGTCACCTGCAGCAGTTAACACGTAGGCTGGTGGATCAATTTTGGCGTTAATTAATTGCTGATAATGCGTGATGACATCTTGCATTCGATAGCGATCACGCAACGCCAATATGCGGTCAAATAATAAATTTCTATTTGTGCCCGCATTAGGCTTGTCAGAACTTAGATCTAAGCCATTCCAATCACAGCGACAGGCCTCATCTAGTTTAAGCAATGCTTTGTCGGTATCTGCAAAGCGCTGTGCTGAAATTTTTGTATTTAACTGACCCCATGCAATATGCTGTGCTGCGCTGTCATTATTGATTTTACTGATTTCGGTTTGGTCTGCCGCTTTAGGGTATTGCACTGCCAATGCCACAGCCTGTTTGGTAGCACCTGCCTCGCGTGCGGCTATAATTAAGGCACGAGCTGCGTCTACATCATGATTATTTATTTCTAGCAACCGAGTATTTGCATCTATTACCATTACTGGTTGTTTTGATTGCTGACCCAAATAAGACATAGCGCGGTAAACATCGGCATTATTTGGATATTGTTGACGTAATATTGACAGCTGTATTTGAGCTTCATCAAATTTTTGTGCATCGGTAAGTGTAAGTGTTTTACCTAATACCGGGTCGAGTGCATTAGCATCTCGATTGATTAACTCTTGATAGTATTCCAGCGCTTGTGGAAAATTGGCAGTGTTACGCGCAGATTTAGCTAAGCTATTCACACTGTAGCTAGGCATACTTTCAATGTTTGTATCTGCAGCAATCGCTAAGGCTTCTTGGTACTTTTTCGCCCATGCCAGTACAACAATGTAATCAGCTTTAATGCCTATATCAGCAGGTGCTTCATTCACGAACTCTGCAAACGCAGGTAAAGAAACTTCAAAGCGACCTTCTCGTGCAGCTTGCAATGCGGTTTGGCGACGTTGTCCCAAATTCAACTTGGCTGCTTCTTCTGTCGCTAGTAAAGGCATTGCTACAGCCTCTGAAAGCAAGGCCAACAAAACCATCTGAACAATTTTTTTCTTCTTAAAATCCATAATTGAATATCTTTAAATAAATATAAGCAGCTAGAAACATTACATTTTTATGTGCGCGCAAAGAACGTGCCATTATTTTTAGGAGTTTCTAATAAAAAGGATCTTTGATATGACTAGCGATGTTATTGGCAAGCCATGCGATTATACAAGGCCGTTAAACATGCAAAAGTACCCGATTGGGTAGTACTGTCTGAATTTTACAAAAGTTTACAAACTGCTTTTCAACTTATGTTTTGTGTAAACTTTTTAATATCGCGCAATTGGCGCTTGGTTGGGCGACCTGCACCGTGTTGGCGCATCCCTACCTCATCCAACTTGGTCACTTTGGCGTTTTCACGTTTAGCTTTACTGGCATTGGTTTCAACATACAACAAAGCCGCGTCTGGTGCGCCACGGCGTATGCTTGATAACCCTGTTACTTCACATTCAATCTCAAAGTCTTTGTTGCGAATATTTAACAGCATGCCAATTTTCACTTCTTTGGCAGGCTTGGCGCGGTCGCCATCCACGCGTACTTTACCGCCATCTACCGCATCTGCGGCTAAACTGCGTGTTTTAAAAAAACGCGCAGCCCATAGCCATTTATCTAGCCTAACAATATCTGGTCTTACATTTTCCGGTCTGCCTTTATTGTCAACATCAACCATCATTAACTCTTTTTGGGCTGATTACTTTCGAGCGTTTTGCGATAGGCAGCGAGTGTATTTTCGGCTTTTTCCATTACAGAATCAGCAGTGTGCTGGGTTAAATATGCAATACCCTCTAACACGTGATCAATAGCAATAATATGAAAATGGCCTTGTTCAACCGCCTGCAACACAGCGTTATCTAACAACAAATGGCGCTGATTACGCTTAGGGATAATCACACCCTGTTTACCGTTTAAGCCAAGCGCTTTGCATACACGGAAATAGCCTTCAATTTTTTCGTTGACACCGCCAATCGGCATCACCTCGCCAAATTGATTCAACGCACCCGTTACTGCAATACCTTGCTGAATGGGTAAATTCGCCATGGCAGAAAGCAGCGCAAACAGCTCGGCGCAGCTAGCAGAATCGCCTTCTACGCCGTTATACTCTTGTTCAAAAACTAGTGAAGCATTTAGGCTTAACGGCGCTAAATGGCTAAAACTGGCACTCAGCCAATTTTGCAAAATAAAAATACCTTTATCATGATTCGGGCCGCTCATATTCACTTCGCGGTCAATATTAATCAGGCCTTTGCCACCAGGGTAGCAACGCGCCGTGATACGGATTGGTGAGCCAAAACTGGCATCGCCCAATTCAATATGTGTCAGGCCATTCACCTGCCCTACTACTTCGCCTTGCACTTGAATCAGCAACTCATTATCAATAATCGAATCGCGAATTTGCTCTTCAAAATATCGGTTTCTGGTGGATTTCTCTTGAATAGCCGCTCGCACATTTTCAGCTGCAACCAACTTAACATTACTCGCAAATGCTACGCTTTCTAGCATTAAACGCTCTAGAAATGCGAAATTGGTGCTTAGGCGAGTTTGGTCTTCTTCCAGCCGCAATAAGGCGCCAATTAACGTGGCTACCGCTTCACGGTTGAAATGCGCAATACCATGCTGCGCACATTTTTGCGCTACATAGCCAGCAATGGCGGCGTAATTTTCACTATTGGCTAAAATACGCTCGGCAAACTCAACTTTAATAGGAAAATAATCAAAAAAATCAGGGCTTTGATCGAGACAATCGTAAAAGTCTTCACGCGTCGCAATCAACACCAGCTTTACTTGTAATGGTATAAGCGTGTTACTTAATACGCTACTAACTGTTTGCGCACTACTGCCAACATCT
>JANNWI010000246.1:0-7362 GCA_031414715.1 Methylophilaceae bacterium
GTATTTGTGGCCAAGGCCCCTCTGACCACCCTGATTTTGCTGAATGGCTGGTTGCAGAAGGCATACAGTCTGTTTCGCTTAATCCAGATACAGTTGTTACCACTTGGCAACGTCTGACCAAAGCATAGCAAGCCATTAATAACCATCACCAATGAAAATTGAACGCACGGTATTTTTTATCTCTGACGGTACTGGCATTACTGCTGGTGCACTGGGGCAGCTTTTAGCGCACTTTCCAGAAACGCATTTCACGCAGGTACGTGCGCCGTTTACAGACACTGTCGACAAAATTGAAGAGGCGAAACAACGTATTTTAATTGCAAAAATGGGCGATGGTATGCGCCCAGTGGTGATTATGTCGCTAGGCAACATTGAACATCGCGCCTTGCTAAAAGAGGCAGATGCTTATTTTATTGATCTATTTAACACCTTTATTGACCCACTTGGGGTTGAATTAGCGCAACTTCCATTAACTGGCAAAGGTATTGCCCATGGCGTGATGGGCGAAAATTACCATGAGCGTATGGAGGCGATTAACTTCACGTTAACGCATGATGATGGCATGACCAACTCAGGCTTTGAAGAAGCTCAGGTGATTTTAATTGGCGTATCGCGCTGCGGCAAAACGCCTACCAGCGTCTATTTGGCCATGCAATTTGGCATTAAAGCGGCCAATTACCCGCTGATTCCAGAAGATTTTGAACGTGGTACGCTACCTGAAGTGTTATATAAACATCTACACAAAATATATGGATTAACCATTAAAGCAGATCGGCTGCACAGCGTGCGTAGCGAGCGCAGGCCAAACAGTTTTTATGCCTCGTTAGAAAATTGTAAAAAAGAAATCGCCACCGCCGAGCGCTTGATGGTTAAAAATAATATCCCTTGGGCAGATTCTACTAGTCGGTCTGTAGAAGAGCTTTCTGCGATAATTCTACAAAAAATTCGCCAGCCCGTTAAATAAACTTCTGCTATCCCAATTAAAAAGGCGCTTGAAGCGCCTTTTTAATTGATATGTGTATGATATGTTATTTTAAATATGGCTTAAATTTGCTCGTTAAATCACTAGAATCTGGTGACACAGTACTAGAAAAAGCTGTCACTTCTTTGCCGCCAGGTGCAATAACGTACTTAAAAAAGTTCCACTGTGGGGCAGTACCCGATTTTGCCGCTAACTGCTTGTAAAATGGGTTGGCGTCTTTACCAGAAACCGCGCTTTTAACTGCCATAGGAAACTGAACGCCGTAAGTCATTTTGCAAAAATCGCCAATCGCTTTATTATCGCCTGGGTCTTGTCTAAAGTCATTCGACGGAAAGCCAATCACCAGCAAGCCCTGCGCCTTATGTTTTTTGTATAAACCCTCTAACGCCTCAAATTGGGGCGTAAAACCACATTTACTGGCAGTGTTTACCACCAAAATCGGTTTATCTTGGTAATCACATAAGTTAACCACGTCGCCTTGTAGCGTAGTAATTTTATGATTATAAAGTTCGGGGCAGGCAGCGCTAGCGATAACTGAAGTCATGGTAGTCAATAATCCTAAACTAAAAATAGAAATGATTTTTACAAACGAATGTTTCATGTTTTTTATACTTTCATCAATTTACAAACTAACAAACTTATACTTATTAAAGACCTGCTGTAAACAGATTCGTTCTACACCCAACTAAAAAGTTGAAGCACTAAACCACCAACTGCAAAAACAGCGATGAGTTTAATCACGCTCAATTTAAATTTAAACAACAATATAAGGGCAATTAAAATGGCAACGCCAGAAGGCGCATGTATATTGGCTTGCAGGACATCAGAAAATTCTCGCGCGTTTGGAAATATTAAGTGTTGCGCAAAAAACACGGCTAAACTCACAATCACACCTACCACAGCAGCGGTAATCGCCGTAAGTGGTGCGGTAAATTTGAGATTATCTTTAGTCGATTCTATAAATGGTGCGCCAACAAATATAAAAATAAACGAGGGTAAAAAGGTAAAAAATGTGACGATGCATGCCGCTGTAATACCGGCTGCAAGCGAGTTTTGAGCAATGTCATGGCTCCAGCCACCAACAAAACCAACAAACGCCACCACCATAATGAGTGGGCCTGGCGTCGTTTCGCCCAGCGCCAAGCCATCCATCATTTGCGTGGGTGTTAGCCAGCCATAATGCGTTACCGCACCTTGATACACATAAGGTAACACAGCGTAAGCACCGCCAAATGTGAGTAACGCAGCCTTGGTAAAAAACCAACCCATTTGTGTAAAAGTTGCATCCCAACCATAGCGCAACACTAGCACCAGCATAGCTGCAAGCCATATGACAATGCCAATTCCTACAAATTTGCTTAGCGTTTTAATGTTAAATATTGCGTGCGCGGGCGTTGGTGTATCGTCATCAATGACGGCTCTTCCATAATTTTTTTGGCTTGCTTTATGTCCCGCGCTACCTGCAAATAAAGCTGGCTGATAACGATTAACCAAAAATCCAATGATGGCAGCTGCCAGTACAATCCATGGAAACGCTATTTGAAAAAAAGTAATCGCAATAAACGAAGCGCAGGCAATGCCCCACAAAGTAGCATTCACCAGCGTTCTGGTGCCTATTCTATAGGCTGCAAATAGCACAATAGCCACCACTGCAGGTTTAATGCCAGCCAATACCGCAGCCACAACAGGCACAGCACCATAGCGCATGTAAACAAAGCTAAGGCCAATTAAAATGATTAGCGATGGCAACACAAACAAAACACCCGCCATGATGCCGCCCCAAGTTCGGTGCATTAGCCAGCCAATGTAGGTGGCCAGTTGTTGCGCCTCTGGGCCTGGTAGCAGCATGCAATAATTAAGTGCATGCAAAAATCGCTTTTCGGATATCCAACGCTTATTTTCCACCAAATCTTGGTGCATGATAGCTATTTGCCCAGCAGGTCCGCCAAAGCTAATAAAGCCAAGCTTAAGCCAATACCAAAAAGCTTGCTTAAAGCTAGGCGGCATGGCTTTCTCGCTATGTTTAACACTGAGTTTTTCAGCGTGACTTTCTGTCAATTCGTTCATAATTGAATATTACACATAAAAAATTGGCATGCAAAATGCTTGATAATTACTACTAGCAGATTGCTAGTTTAAAGTTAAGAAAGGTAAGGTTTATGATGTCTATTGCAACCATAAAAACCACAGATAAAATTAAATTGTTAGATCAGATGTTGGAAGACTTGGCTGGTGATGAGTTTGACGATTACGATTCGGCCGAAACTAGCATTCCTGCTAGGGCTAAGCAATTTAGCGATGCCGTAGCGCCAGATAGCATTGAAAGCATGCACTAACTAAATGGCCAATTGGCGGAAGAGGCGAGATTCGAACTCGCGACAAGGTTACCCCTGTGCCACCTTTCCAGGGTGGTGACTTAAACCGCTCATCCACTCTTCCTAACGCTGCGTGTAATTATGTTACAGGTTGTAAAATTAAGATGCGAATTATAATCGATGTAGCAGCTTGAATACAGTTGGTTTCAACAGTTATAACTTAATGACTGCTAAGCCTTAAGCAAATAAGTGTTGACCTGACCTTTGCCCTTAATTTCAATCATGCCGCGCGATTCTAAACGATGACTTTCTTTTATTAACTGGTAGGTCGCTTCGCTAACTTGAATGCTATCTGATAGTGCAGTTTTTTCCATACGACTAGCCATATTCACTGAGTCTCCCCAGATATCATAGGCAAATTTACTGGTGCCGATAACGCCCGCTACCACGGGCCCACTACTAATACCAATGCGCATTTGCAGTTTCTTGTTGGCTTGCACGTTGAAATCTGATAACGCTTGCTGCATTTCAATAGCTAATTGTGCAATGACAACAGCGTGGTCATCGCGCGCTACTGGTGCGCCGCCCACCACCATATAGCCGTCACCAATGGTTTTAATTTTCTCTAGGCCATGCCTATCTGCCAACGCATCAAAGCGAGAGAACAATTGACTGAGCAAATCAACTAACTCAGCAGGCGGCATGGCTGCTGTCATTTTGGTAAATCCAATAATATCCGCAAATAAAATCGTCACATTGTCGTGGCTATCTGCAATGCGCATATCATTATCTTTAAGCCGCAAGGCAATCGATTTTGGCAGCACGTTAAGTAACAACTTTTCTGATCGCGCTTGCTCTAAGTTAAGTTCAAGCAAGGTACGCTCTTTTTGGCTTTGAAAATAGCGCATCACCGCATATAAAATACAGGTAGTGCCAATAATATTCATCAGAAAAAACGTATCTTTAACGTGCGATGGAATCGGTAATGAATTACCAGCAAACATGTAATTGAGTTTCCACGATAAGCCAGCCAATACTGCAAACAGGGCAAACCAAGGTGTGGATGGCTTGGTACCTAAAATCATCAGAGCGCCAATCGGCGATAAAATCGCCCAAATAGCAATGCCACTAGAAGCCTCGTAACCGCCAATCGCCCACTGCATAAAAAACGGCATCACCAGCAACATGACTAATTGGGTAAACGTAAAGTACTCAAACCTTTTGCTGCGGTAAAATACAAGCAAGCTGGCGTAAGAAACAATAATATAAACATAAGGCACAGCCGCCATCATGGCATAGCCTTCACCTAAACCAGACAGGGTGTAAATCCAAAAAACGCACACCAAACTCTCGGCAAATACCAATAACATGAGAATAGCTTTGCCTAGTGTTGAATCGGTTGGGTTGCTAATGCTGTGCCAGAACTCCCTAGTGGTTATCCTCGCTGACGATTTGGTTTCAAGCATAAAAGTTAACTATCCGCTTTGATTAATATATGTTGATGGAAGCCATTTTTACTTCAGCATAAACTATAGCCTATGCGCTCACCACACGCTAGCATCTACACATCATTTGATGTAAATTTACAATGTGCATTGACTTAAAGCTATTTGTAAAAATAACTGTATTTTTGCTTGATTTACCAAGTGCATAGGTTTATTGTTTAGGTCGCGCTTATTGTTTGAAAATCTTTCGCAGACAATAGCTTGCATGTGATTAAGCCAGCAATGAACTCACTGAATAATGAATCAAAAAATGCAGTTAAGCAGTTAGATTTACTACATAAACTAAAGCAAAACTAGAGGAGTAAGTATGAGTTTGGATATTCTAAAAGGCATGGGTGTAAAAATCCCTTATAAAGCCAAATACGATAATTACATCGGTGGCAAATGGGTTGCACCTGTTAAAGGCCAATATTTTGATGTGGTTTCACCAATTACTGGCAAAAATTACACACAAGCAGCTCGCTCAAGCGCTGAAGATATTGAACTAGCATTAGACGCTGCACATGCTGCCGCAGATGCATGGGGCAAAACATCGACAACCGAGCGCTCTAATATTCTACTAAAAATTGCTGACCGTATAGAAGCGAACCTTGAGCTTATTGCTACCGCTGATACCATTGATAATGGCAAACCAATTCGCGAAACCATGAATGCAGATATTCCATTAACCGTTGATCACTTCCGCTATTTTGCTGGTGCTATTCGTGCGCAAGAAGGTTCACTAAGCGAGATTGATAACGATACCATTGCTTATCACTTTTTAGAGCCGTTAGGTGTTGTCGGTCAAATTATTCCGTGGAATTTCCCAATTTTAATGGCAGCCTGGAAACTAGCGCCAGCGTTGGCTGCAGGCAACTGCGTGGTATTAAAACCAGCTGAATTTACGCCCATTTCTATTTTAATTATGATGGAAGTCATTGGCGATTTATTGCCACCAGGCACTGTAAACATTGTAAATGGCTACGGCCGTGAATGTGGCGCGCCTTTGGCAAATAGTAAGCGTATTGCCAAAATCGGCTTTACTGGTTCTACCGCGACTGGTCGTGCTATCGCTACTGCAGCAGCCAGTAACCTTATTCCTGCCACATTAGAATTAGGTGGTAAATCACCTAATATCTTCTTTGCCGATATTATGGATGAAGATGATGCATTCTTTGATAAAGCCATTGAAGGCTTGGTATTGTTTGCGTTTAATCAAGGTGAGGTTTGTACTTGCCCATCACGCGCCATTATTCAAGAATCTATTTACGATAAATTTATTGCGCGCGTGTTAGAGCGCGTAAAAGCCATCAAACAAGGCAGCCCGCTAGATTCAGGCACTATGTTAGGCGCGCAGGCATCGTTAGACCAAATGAACAAAATCATGAACTATATTGATATTGGCAAACAAGAAGGTGCGGAAGTACTCATTGGTGGTAATCGCAACGTGTTAACAGGCGATTTAGCGGAGGGCTATTACATTGAGCCAACTCTGCTTAAGGGTCACAACAAAATGCGCGTGTTCCAAGAAGAAATTTTTGGCCCAGTGCTTGCAGTCACTACCTTTAAAGATGAAGCTGACGCATTAGCCATTGCCAACGACACTATTTTTGGCCTAGGCGCTGGTGTTTGGACACGTAACGGTACAGTGGCTTACCGCATGGGCCGTGGCATTAAAGCGGGCCGTGTATGGACAAACTGCTACCACGCTTATCCTGCTCACGCGGCGTTTGGCGGTTATAAAGAGTCTGGTATTGGTCGCGAAAATCACAAAATGATGCTTAACCATTACCAACAAACTAAAAACTTGTTAGTCAGCTACAACCCAAATAAACTAGGTTTCTTTTAGTTTTAAGGATTTAAGCTAGTTATAATAAAAGGGCAAGGTAACTTGCCTTTTTTTGCGCCCATTTTTTAATTGGAGCTTTATCATGAATACTTCAACAACAGAACTTCCAGCAACGATTAATGATCCTGCAAAAACACAGCGCGTTTCTGCCACGCCAAGTGCATTAGCTTTGATTGCGCGCTTAACCAAAGAACATGGACCAATTGCTTTTTTGCAATCAGGCGGCTGCTGCGAAGGTAGCGGACCTATGTGCATGCCAATTAACGAATTTAACCCCAGTACTAGCGATGTAGTTTTGGGTAGCTGGCACGATGCAACCTTTTACATGGGCAATAGCCATTTTACCTTTGCTGAGAACATGCACACCATTTTAGATGCCACGCCCAACTCAAGCGGATCATTTTCACTGGATTGCGGCACGGGCTTTGCATTTATCACCAGCGGCAGGCTTTATAGCGATGAAGAACTAGCTAACTTGGCACCCGTTGTGCGCGTTGGCTTTTAGTTATATATTTACCAGACGTAGATATCACGCATCATAAATGATGCGCTGCAAGCCAGTATTCATGTGGATTACGGAGCATGCTACATAATGGTCTACATAAAGGCCTACGTATAGGCATACATCTACAAACATTTTTCTGTTAACAATTTGACGCATTTGGAGTTAAAATTAAATTTGGCGAGCCACCCCGCATGGTAGAGCACCCAATCTGACTGAATGAATGGTCT
>JANNWI010000247.1:0-4124 GCA_031414715.1 Methylophilaceae bacterium
CAAATGATTTAGCTGACCCAGAAGTGATGCTTGAAATAGAGGTGCTAGAAGTTAGCCGTAATCGCCTGCAAGAACTCGGTATTAATTATCCCAACCAACTCAGTGTGTTAACGCCCGCGTCGCTCACACCAGCTGCCAGTACTGCATTAACGCTTGACGCGCTTAAAGGCATTAATTCAAGCAGAATTGGCGTATCACCTAATCCTGCAATTAATTTTAGAAAAACTACAGATGACGTTAATGTATTATCAAACCCAAGGATAAGGGTAAAAAATAACGAAAAAGCTAAAATTTTGGTTGGCGACAAAGTGCCAATTATTACAACGACTGCTGTGGCTCAAGTGGGCGTATCAGATAATGTGCAATATGTAGATGTGGGCTTAAAGCTAGATGTAGAGCCACGCATAAGCCTAGACGACTTTGTTAATATTAAAGTGGGTTTAGAAGTCAGTTCGCTTGGTGCGCGCACTATTACAAGAAATGGTACCGAAGTGTTTACCATTGGCACGCGCAACGCAAATACGGTACTGCGCCTAAAAAATGGTGAGACACAAATTTTGGCTGGTTTAATTTTAGATGATGAAAGAAAAAATGCCAGCAAGTTACCTGGTTTGGGTGATATTCCATTACTTGGCAGATTATTTTCAAACCAAACCGATACTAAGAATAAAACCGAAATTGTGCTAGCGATTACACCCAGAATTATCAGTAATATAAGCCAGCCGCAAGCAGAAATTTCTGAATATTGGTCTGGTACAGAAAATGTTATTAGTGATAAACCACAATTAAATTTACCTGCTAGTAACGCACCACAAACGCCACAAGAAAGAATGTTAGAGCAAATGCGTTTACGCCAGCAACAGAACATTAATCAACAGCAAGCCGAGCAACCAGTGCAAGAGACCGCGCCTGCAGTAGAGCCAGTAGAACCAGCAGGTCAAGAAGTACCAGCACCGCCCAATTTCGACCCCGCAAGCCCACCCGCAGTACCATGAAGTTAAAAAATAAATTTCATGGTTTTACTTTAATCGAGCTTATTGTCACTGTAACCATTGTGGCTATATTGGCAAGTGCAGCCATGCCTATGTTAAAAATGACTGTACAACGCAGTAAAGAAAATGAGCTACGCGCTAATTTACGCCAAATTCGCGATGCAATAGATGCTTACAAAAAAGCATCTGATGATGGACGCATTAAAAAGAATATTGAAGAATCAGGTTACCCAGCTAGTTTAGAAATTTTGGTTAATGGTGTGGTGAATGAAAAAGACACTAAAAAAAATAAACTTAAATTTTTACGCAGAATACCGCTAGACCCCATGTACGCAATTTCATCTAACAACATGGATGAAATACCTAACAATTGGGGGCTTCGCAGCTACGATAGTGATGTGGCAAACCCGCAGCAAGGTGATGATGTGTTTGATGTGTTTTCACTAAGCCAACAACTTGGCATTAACGGTGTTCCTTATGCCCAATGGTAAATTACACAGTATTAACAAACAGTTATTAGGTTTTACCTTGGTTGAGTTGCTAGTTGTATTGGCCATTATTGCACTTTTACTAACAATAGCCTCGCCAAAATATTTTAATAGTATTGAAAAATCAAAAGATGCAACACTAAAACAAAGTTTAAATGTAGTGCGAGAAAGTATAGATAAGTTTTATGCCGATAATGGCCAATATCCTAAAACATTAGACGATTTAGTCGAAAAAAAATATATTCGAAAATTACCTGTAGACCCAGTTACTGAAAGTACTGAAACCTGGGTTTTGGTAGCACCAGAGCCACCACTAGAAGGCAATATTGCAGATATACACAGCGGCGCGTTGGGTACTGCAAAAGATGGAACGCCCTATGCTAGCTGGTAAAAATACCTATCATGACGGCTACCAACTCAGCCACCAGCATGGTTTTACTTATATGGGCTTAATGATGATTATTGCTATATCAGGCATTGCAATGGCAGGGGTAGGCATAGTTTGGCAGCAAGATATGCAGCGTGAACGCGAAAAAGAGCTGCTATTTATTGGTGAACAATATCGCCAGGCGATTGGTAGTTATTACGAAAATACGCCATCTGGTAATAAACAGTTTCCAGAAACTTTGCAAGATTTGCTAGCTGATAATCGAGGCTTAAAGTTAAAGCGACATATTCGTAAGTTGTACGCAGATCCTTTTATGCGTGATAAAAATTGGGATTTAATAATGGTAGATACGCGTATATCAGGCGTGCGCAGCAACTCAAAATTAGTACCTATAAAAAAAACAGGTTTTGCCCCAAATGATGATGCATATAGCGAGGCAGCAAACTACAACGATTGGCGTTTTTTCTATACACCAGGCAGCAATCCAGTAACCTTGCCAGTCGCTAACTAATTATTAATAAAATTTTTGATAATATTGTTTGTAGTATTTTAGTACTTTTGGTACATATAGCATAGTTTCTTGGTATGGTGGAATTCGGTTTTTATATTTCTGCACTGCGGCAGGGCCAGCATTATAAGCAGCTAAACTAAGTTTTAAATCGCCGTTAAATAGATTAAGTAACTCACGCAAATAAAGTGAGCCTGCTAAAACGTTTTGGCCAGCGTCATTTTTATTATGCACGTTAAAACGCCTTGCAGTGGCTGGCATTAATTGCATTAGGCCATAAGCACCTTTATTAGATTTTGCGCGGGCGTTATGTCTAGATTCGGTTGCAATTACTGCATGTATTAATGCTGGCTCTAAAGCTGTCTGCTTAGCAGCTGCCAACACTTCACTGTTATAGGGCAGCTTGCTATAAGTGATATTAGCTTGAGCACTATCGGCGGTAAGCTCTGCAGCATTATCTAACGATTCTTTTTTAACCATTTCTTTGTCGGACGGTTCAGTAATTTTGTAAGTGAATTGCAAAGTTTGTTGTGTATTGCTAATACTAATTTCGTCAGCTGGCGCTAAATCAACCAACACATCAGCATGCGCATTTGCGCTAGTTATGCAAGTTATAACTTGGCTAAAAAAATATAACCCAAAAAACTTTATGCATCGTTTAGTCATATCTTATTATTACTAATTTATATGACAGTTTTTGTTAATTGACCTATTTATTTAAAACTCAAAAGCTAACTTTTTTAATAATGACTAAATGCAGGCTAAGCAAAAATAATCATGCAAACATTTAATGTATAACAGACTGGTATTTTGTTATAAAAATGTCAAAAAACTGCCATTTATGTTTAATCAAGCTGTCACTTAAGCTCGCCACAATCATAAAAAATTTATAAGTAAATTCTATGATTGTAAGCAGCCAACACTTAATAGACCAGCCAGAAGTTAATACTAGTTACCTAGATGACGAACAGCGTCAAGTGTTTATGGAGGTGATTGAAGAGTCGCTTCGTATATCGCAACGTACACACATGTTTAATTGGTTGCAAGCAGGCTTTCAATATCTGTTAGCGCACGAGGTAATGATATTTGGTGTTAAATCAGAAGAATCAGACGATTATAATTTTGAGTACTTTAGTAGTTCACGTTATTTTGACGAAGCTAGATTTAATCAAGTGATTGCCCGAGAGGTTGGTTTAATTAATCACGCAATGCGGGTGTGGAAAAAAACAGCATCGCCAGTGCTTATCACCAGCCAAATCGAAGCGGCAGATTACAATAATTATTCTGTATTTAGCGTAGCAGAAACTGATTTAAAACAATCGGAACTAGGCAGCTTTATTGTGCATGGGTTTGGTGATAATAATAGCCACATATCTACATTTGTAGCGTTTGCCAGGCTTTCAAAACCAGCTAGCAATATGCAAAATAACAACATTAATGCCCACGTGTTAGAGCTGCTAATGCCGCATTTACATTGCAGTTTAATTAGGGTTACTAGCAGCCGTGGCAATTTAGTATTTACCGGCAAAGCCAGCAAAAGAATCACTGGGCGCGAATCAGAAGTATTGCAATGGCTGCACATGGGTAAAACCAATTGGGAGATTTCTAGTATCTTATCGATTAGCCCATTGACTGTTAAAAATCACGTACAAAATATATTACGTAAATTAGATGTGCAAAACCGTGGCCAAGCGGCAGTTAAGGCGTCTAAATTGGGTTTAGTTAAAATTCTAAAGTAAGCAAATCAG
>JANNWI010000248.1:0-5747 GCA_031414715.1 Methylophilaceae bacterium
AAGCTGCGTTAGAAGCCGCTAATAACGAAATGGGTTTAGCACTATCGCTAGATGAAATTGATTATTTGCTGGAAAACTTCAAAAAAATTGGCCGTAACCCAACAGATGTTGAGCTGATGATGTTTGCACAGGCTAACTCGGAGCATTGCCGCCATAAAATTTTTAATGCCGATTGGGTGATTGACGGCGAACCACAAGGTATTTCACTTTTTGGCATGATTCGCAATACGCACAAGCTTAATCCCGGCGATACGGTTGTTGCTTACAGCGATAATTCCTCTATCGTACAAGGCCAAAAAACCAAACGTTTTTATCCACAAAATAGTGAGTATCAATTTGTAGAAGAAGACATGCACTACTTGATGAAGGTAGAAACACACAATCACCCGACCGCTATTTCTCCTTTTGCGGGCGCGGCCACAGGTGCAGGCGGCGAGATTCGTGACGAAGGTGCAACTGGTGTAGGTAGCAAGCCAAAAGCGGGCTTAACGGGGTTTTCGGTATCGAATTTAAATATTCCTGATTTCAAACAACCGTGGGAAGTCGATTATGGCAAACCTGGTCGTATCGCCACACCCTTGCAAATCATGATAGATGGCCCACTTGGCGGTGCGGCGTACAACAACGAATTTGGTCGGCCAAATATTGCGGGTTATTTCCGCACCTTTGAGTTAACGACAAGCAATTCAAATGGTGATGAGGAAGTTCGTGGTTATCACAAGCCAATCATGTTGGCGGGCGGTGTTGGCAATATTTCAGCCAATCATTCGCTCAAAAGTGTTATTCCCGCTGGCGCTGCGCTCATTCAACTAGGCGGTCCAGCCATGTTAATTGGCTTGGGCGGTAGCGCTGCCAGCAGCATGGATACTGGCGCTAACACCGAAAACTTAGATTTTGATTCAGTACAGCGCGGCAATCCAGAGTTGCAACGCCGCGCGCAAGAAGTGATCGATCGCTGTTGGCAGCTGGGAGAAAACAATCCGATTGTGAGCATTCATGATGTGGGTGCCGGCGGCATTTCGAATGCTTTCCCAGAGCTAGTCAATGACGCCAAAGTCGGCGCAATATTTCAATTACGCGATGTGCATAACGAAGAACCTGGCATGAGCCCAAGGGAATTATGGAGTAATGAAGCGCAAGAGCGCTACGTGATGGCGGTGCTGCCAGAAAATTTAGAAATCTTTAAAGCAATATGTGAGCGCGAGCGCTCGCCCTTTGCTGTTGTCGGCTACGCGACTGAGGCGCGCCATTTGACTGTAAAAGATGCGCACTTTAACAATAAACCTGTCGATATGGATTTGTCTGTTTTACTCGGCAAGCCACCCAAAATGACACGAGATGTGAAAAGTATTGCCAAAAAATTAAGCGTTTTTGATACCAGCAACATCGATATTAAAGACGCAGTAGCTCGTATTTTAAGGCTGCCAGGCGTGGCCGATAAAACTTTTCTCATCACCATTGGCGACCGCTCTGTCACAGGCTTAATTGCGCGCGACCAAATGGTGGGGCCATGGCAAGTGCCTGTGAGCGACGTTGCTGTCACGCTGGCGGGCTATCAAACCAACGTAGGCGAAGCATTTGCGATTGGCGAACGCGCGCCGCTGGCGCTGATTGACGCGCCTGCCAGCGGCCGCATGGCAATTGGCGAAGCCATTACTAACATTGCAGCAGCGCAGATTGACGATATTTCAAACTTAAAATTATCTGCCAATTGGATGGCACCCGCTGGCCATGCCGGTGAGGATGCTGCTTTATTTGCAACCGTAAAAGCGGTTGGTATGGAGCTTTGCCCAGCCTTAGGAATTAGTATTCCAGTTGGTAAAGATTCAATGAGCATGAAAACAGTTTGGAATGACGAACACATCGATAAATCCGTCACATCGCCAATCTCTTTGGTGGTCACCGCATTTGCCAATACGCCCGATGCGTGCAAAACCTTAACGCCGCAACTTCGCACAGATTTAGGCGACTCAAAACTAATATTGATTGATTTGGGCAATGACAAAAACCGTATGGGCGGCAGTAGTTTGGCGCAGGTTTATGGCCAAATTGGCGATGTTGCGCCAGATGTGGATAATCCAGCGCAATTAAAAGCGTTTTTTGCAGAAATTCAGCGCTTAAATGCGGACAATAAAATTTTGGCGTATCACGACCGCAGTGATGGCGGATTATTTGCCACTTTATGTGAAATGGCATTTGCTGGCAGAGCAGGGCTGCAGGCCAACATTCATGCGGCTTCTGGCAATGCTTTAGAAGTGCTTTTTAATGAAGAATTAGGCGCAGTGATTCAAGTGCGCGCAACTGAAGCAGATGCAATTTTAGCGCAATTGAGTAACACGTTAAGCGCACAAATAATCGGCAAAGTCACAACCACAAATGCCATTGAAATCACGATAAATGGTCACCATGTTTTCGCTGATACACGCGTCAACTTGCATCGCATGTGGTCTGAAACCACTTACAAAATGCAAAGCCTGCGCGATAACCCTGCCTGTGCTCAGCAAGAGTATGACCGTATTTTAAACACTGCCGATAATGGTTTGCACGTGCATACCACGTTTGATATTAACGAAAATATCGCAGCACCTTACTTAAATTTAGCGCGCCCAAAAATGGCCATTTTGCGCGAACAAGGGGTGAACGGCCAAGTTGAAATGGCGGCTGCGTTTGACCGCGCAGGCTTTGCCACTTTTGATGTGCATATGAGTGACGTTATTAGCGGACGTGTCACATTAAAAGATTTTGCAGGTTTTGCGGCTTGTGGCGGCTTTAGTTATGGCGATGTGTTGGGCGCAGGTGAAGGTTGGGCAAAATCGATTTTATTCAATAGCCGCGCTAATGACGAATTTGGCGCTTTTTTTAATCGCGCCGATTCATTTGCGCTGGGCGTATGCAACGGTTGCCAAATGATGAGTAACTTGCACAGCATTATTCCTGGTAGCGCGCACTGGCCACATTTTGTAAAAAATAAATCTGAACAATTTGAGGCACGCTTAGCCATGGTGGAAGTATTAGAATCGCCATCACTATTTTTTAATGGCATGGCTGGAAGCCGCATGCCTATTGCCGTTGCGCATGGCGAAGGTTTTGCGGAATTTTCTGACAAAAATGCAGTCAATGCTGTGCTAGAAAATAAGTTGGTGACCATGCGCTTTGTAGATAATAACAATCACGCGTCAACGCCAACTGAGACTTACCCGTTTAATCCTAACGGTTCGCCGCTGGGAGTGACTGGGCTAACAACCACAGATGGGCGTTTTAGTATTATGATGCCACATCCTGAGCGGGTATACCGTTCGGTACAACATTCGTGGTATCCTGATGATTGGCAGGAAGATGCACCGTGGATGCGGATGTTCCGTAATGCAAGAAAATTTATCGCTTAAACTTTTTAAGCGTTTTAATAAAGGAAAAAAGTAGTATGAACATGTTAAAAACATTATTTGCTGTATTGGCTCTAAGCTTTTCACTCAACAGCTTGGCTATCACCGATGACGAGCAATTGGAGTTTACTGACGGCCTGACTGAAGGAAAAATGAAAGTGGTCGAAAAATTTGTAAAAGCCGACCCAAATATTGTTAACGAGAAGTTTTTTGGCTGGGCGCCTCTGCAAATGGCAGCGAACAGAGGCCAAACTGAAGTGGTAAAATATTTGCTTGGCAAAGGCGCCGACATCAATTACATTCACCCAGTGGCTTATCACACAGCTTTTCACTTAGCTGTTTTGGGTGGCCATCTAGAACTGGCTAAGTATTTAGCTAGCAAAGGTGCAGATGTCAACACTAAATTAAAAGCAGATGTGTCATTGATTCGCTACTTTCGCGATGCCGGTAGCCCAGAAATGGTAAAAAAATTAACCGATATGGGCGTGAAAGACGATGGCTGTGTTGAAGCTAAATGCTTCGAATAACCTTGCTTTGTTAAGCATGTCTTAACGTTATGTGATATTAGTTACAAAGCAAATGCAAAAAAGAATTTAGAATGGTGTTTTAGGCTAAAATAAATACAGTGAACTATTCAATCTTTATTGGCACAATTTTGCCTAATATCACACTTATTAGCACCTTACTAATCACCTCGCCAGCAAACGCTGCCGAGGTGATCTCTTCTCTAGAATCCCACAGCAACACGCCACACATTCGCACGCTCGCTGCCTCGTGTGCTGCCTGCCATGGTAGCAATGGCAACGCGCTTAAAGGTAACGCCCTAAGTGCCATCGTACTAGCTGGTATAGATGGGGCTTATTTCACAGCGCAAATGTTGGCATTTAAAGATGATAGCCGCCCAGCGACGGTCATGCATCGCCATGCAAAAGGCTTAAATGTTGACGAGATTAATCTACTGGCAGATTATTTCGCCAAGCAAAAACGTGTTGCTGGCCAAGCGCCACCATCGCAAACTTTAAAAGCTAGTCATGAGTGAGTTTAACCGCAGATGTTTTATTAAAACTGGCCTAGGCTTAAGCGCAGCAAGTTTGGTGCCTAGCTTGGTAACAGCTTGTGCAGGCGTAAACAAACAAAGTGTAAAAACGATTGGCCGAGTAGTGGTGATTGGTGGCGGCTATGCTGGCCTCACAGCAGCCAAATATATTCGCCTATGGAGCGCGGGCAACATTGAAGTGGTAGTGATTGAAAAATCTAGCCAATTTGTGTCTTGTCCACTCAGCAACTTGGTGCTTGGTGGCAGTAAAACTATTCATGATTTAACGTTTGGTTACGATTTAGCGCAAAAAAATCATGGCGTCACCTGGGTGACCGACGAAGTAACCGCGATTGATACAGCCAGTAAACAAGTAATCATGAAGCGCGGTGGCGTGAGTTACGACCGCCTAATAATCGCGCCTGGCGTAGATTTTATGTATGACGCTTTGCCAAACCTAGCAGCGGCGCAGCAAGAGATTCCACATGCATGGAAGGCTGGCTGGCAAACCGATAATTTACGCAAGCAGCTAGAAGCCATGCCTGATGGCGGCGTGTTTGTAATGAACGTTCCACGTGCGCCCTATCGCTGCCCTCCTGGCCCGTACGAGCGCGTGTGCCAAGTGGCCAGTTACTTTAAAAATAAAAAACCAAACAGCAAAATTATTGTGTTAGATGCCAACGCTGAAATCACCTCTAAAAAAGGCTTGTTCACCAAAGTGTTTGCAGACACCTATGCAGGCATGATTGATTACCGCGCCAATAGTGCAATTGTAGAAGTGGATGTGGCCACTAAAACGGTAAAAACTGATTTTGAGGCTGTCACTGGTGATGTGTTAAATATTATTCCACCGCAACGCGCGGGCAAGCCTGCGCAGTTGGCGGGCGTTGATAACGCCGATGCACGTTGGTGCGAGGTCAGTTTTATTAGCTACGAATCAACCGCAGTGCCAAATGTACATGTGATTGGCGATGCGATAGACAGCAATTTACCAAAATCGGCGCATATGGCCACCAACCAAGCCCGCGTTTGTGCCAGCGCCATTGTAGAGCTAATGTCTCAACGTACACCAGATCAAGCGCCAGTGTTTGCCAATACTTGTTATAGTTTTATTAACGATAAAGAGGCAATGCACGTGGCTACCGTGTACAGATATGATGCCAACAAAAAAATCATGATGGCAGCCGAAGGCGGCGGCGTATCGCTGAAACCATCGGTACAAGAAGGCGATTATGCACAAGCATGGGCAGCCAATATTTGGTCAGATGTACTCACTTAAAGCTAGCTAGCTTAATAAAGATATAGCCATGCTAGAAACCATTTTTTAC
>JANNWI010000249.1:0-2014 GCA_031414715.1 Methylophilaceae bacterium
TATTTAGATGGCATTTGCGCATCATAATGCAGCCTTCTACAACTAAAGGAGCAGTTGCAAAGCCGAATTCATCTGCGCCTAACAGCGCGCCGATTAATACATCGCGGCCTGTTTTAATTTGGCCATCAACTTGCACAACTACGCGGCCGCGTAGCTGATTCAACACTAAAGTTTGTTGTGTTTCAGCTAGCCCAAGCTCCCAAGGGGTACCTGCGTGTTTCACGCTAGAAATCGGCGATGCACCTGTGCCGCCATCGTGACCTGCAATGACAATATGATCAGATTTAGCTTTAGCAACGCCAGCAGCCACCGTACCGACACCAGTTTCTGAAACCAATTTAGTAGAAATTGACGCTTTAGGATTAGCGTTTTTTAAATCATGAATCAGCTGTGCTAAATCTTCAATTGAGTAAATATCGTGGTGTGGTGGTGGTGAAATCAAACCCACGCCTGGTACGCTAAAACGTAACTTGGCGATATAGGGGCTGACTTTATGGCCTGGTAACTGACCGCCTTCTCCTGGTTTTGCGCCTTGCGCCATTTTTATTTGAATTTGATCGGCACTGGCTAAATACTCTGCTGTCACCCCAAACCGACCTGATGCGACTTGCTTGATGCGTGAGCGCATGGAGTCGCCTGCCTTTAACGGAATATCACTAAATACCAAATTTTTACCTATAACATCTGCCATGGTTGTGTCTATTGCCACAGGTATAAAGCGTTTCGCGTCCTCGCCACCTTCGCCTGTATTCGATTTGCCGCCAATACGGTTCATGGCAATCGCCAATGTAGCGTGCGCTTCGGTAGAAATTGATCCCAAGGACATTGCGCCTGTTGCAAAGCGCTTTACAATTTCTTTAGCGGGTTCAACTTGGCTAACATCAATTGCAGTGCCCGCAGGCTTTATATCAAACAAGCCGCGCAAGGTTTTATGGCGGCGCGTTTGATCGTTAATTAATTTTGCGTATTCTTTGTAAGTATCAAACTTATTGGTGCGCGTGGCGTTTTGCAGTTTAGATATCGATTCTGGTGTCCACATATGCTCTTCGCCGCGCACGCGGAATGCATATTCGCCGCCTGCATCAAGCTGGCGCAGCAACACTGGGTCATCGCCAAACGCCATATTATGCAAGCGCAAAGTTTCTTCAGCCACTTCATCCAAGCCTATGCCTTCAATTTGGGTTGAAGTACCAGTGAAGTATTTGTTGATAAACGTTGAGTTTAAGCCAATAGCTTCAAAAATTTGTGCACCGCAATAAGATTGGTAAGTAGAAATGCCCATTTTCGACATAACTTTATACAAGCCTTTGCCAATGGCTTTAACAAAGTTTTTACTTCCTTTGTAAGCATCGTCGCTTATGTGACTGATTGTTTCTAGAGCCAACCAAGGGCATACAGCCTCTGCGCCGTAACCTGCTAACAGTGCAAAATGGTGCACTTCGCGCGCCGAGCCAGTGTCTATCACCAAGCCAGTGCTTGTTCGCAGACCTGCTTTTACCAAATATTCATGTGTTGCAGAACAAGCCAACAAAGCAGGAATTGCAATACGATTTTTTGAAATGGCTCTATCAGACAAAATCAATACGTTGAAACCATCATGCACTGCATTTTGGGCAGCTTTATGTAAAACTTCTAAAGCGCTTACTAGCCCTGGTTTGCCTAACTCTGCATCAAAAGTAATATCCAGCACCAATGATTTAAATTGACCTTTTGTAGATGTGCCAATATTTTTTAGCTGCTCTAATTCGCTTAATGTGAGCACAGGCTGACTGGCTTCTAAGCGCAACGGTGGATCCGTTTCATCGACGCCTAGCAAGTTAGGTTTCGGGCCAATAAATGTCACCAAACTCATTACCAACTCCTCACGAATCGGGTCGATAGGCGGGTTAGTAACTTGCGCGAATAACTGTTTAAAATAGTTGTATAGTAGTTTTGGCTTATTTGACAACACTGGCAAAGCCGCGTCATTGCCCATTGAGCCGGCGCCTTCTTCCCCATTGGCAATCATTGGCTG
>JANNWI010000250.1:0-4802 GCA_031414715.1 Methylophilaceae bacterium
CACCTGAGAACCGACGCCTTGCGCGTCTTTTTCGCTCAGTATTTTTTTTAAAATTTGTATGTAAACTTCGGTTTTGCCGCTGCCCGTAATGCCGTGTAACAACCACGGTTTAAAGGTGTGAGTAAGTGCTAGCACACTTGAAATCGCCCTATTTTGCTCATCATTTAATGTTGGCTCTATGGCAGATGATGGCATAGAAGCTTTTACCGCCACCACTTCATGCTCGCGCACCAAGCCTAAGTTTTTAAGTTCTAAAAGTGCTTTTTTCCAACCGGAAGATATTAAAATAGCATCGCTGGGAGTCAATACTGGTGCGGCCTGCAGGGCAGCGATAATTCGATGTAAAACAACTTTTTTTGCAGGAATTTTCTCTATTATTTGGTTGGTGTCTGCGTTTTCCACCAAAGAATATACAAACGCTTTACGCGAAACCGCAGGTTTTAATTGGCGCAAGCGTAGTGGTAATGTGGAGATTAGCGCTTGGCCGAGCGGGTAGTGATAATAATCGGCGCAAAATTGCAGTAACTTAAAGTCTTCAAACACCACATCATCAAACACATGACTAACTGGTTTGAGTTTTTCAATTGGATAGTCAGATGTTTGTTTGATTTGTAACACCACACCAACCAAATTGCGCCCCGCAAATGAAACAATAACGCGATTGCCGACACGCGCTATAAAACTGCCACTTAAATAATCAAAGGTACGATTTAGCGGCACGTCTAAGGCAATGTTGAGAACCAACGGATTCATATTTGGCAAGGCATAAATTAGGTTAAAATAGCGCTATTGTCGTTTTAATGATTATTTTGAAAGTTTAGTTTCTTTGAAAGCACATATTTCAGATTGTCTCACCCGCGCCGCCAGCAGTATTGGCGCGGATATTAGCCTTATTAATATTGTACTAGAGCGCCCAAAATCGGCCGAGCATGGCGATTTTTCTAGTAACTTAGCCATGCAACTGGCCAAACCGCTACGCCAAAATCCACGCGAAATTGCGACGAGTTTAATGAAAGCACTGCCACAAAGTGAGTATATCGCCAAAGTAGAAATTGCGGGCGCAGGCTTTATCAATTTCTTTTTAAATGCTGGGTCACAACAATCCATTATTAGCGATATTTTAAATGCGGGTGATACCTTTGGGCGTAACGACATTGGCAAAGGTGAGAAGGTACAAGTAGAGTTTGTGTCTGCCAACCCAACAGGCCCGTTGCATGTGGGGCACGGACGTGGTGCTGCAGTAGGCGATTGCTTGGCGCGCTTGCTAGATGCCAACGGCTGGGATGTAACGCGCGAATTTTATTACAACGATGCCGGTGCGCAGATTGAAAACTTGGTGATTTCGGTGCAGGCACGATGCAAAGGTGTTTCTGTTGACGATGCGAGCTTTCCAGAAAATGGTTATCGTGGCGATTATATTTTAGATATTGCCAATGCGTTTTTAGCCAAACAAACGGTGACAGCAGACGACATGCAAGTAACTGCAAGTGGCAACGTGGATGATGTGGAATCTGTACGTGCATTCTCGGTTGCCTATTTGCGTCACGAGCAAGATTTAGACTTAAAAGCGTTTCAAATCAAATTTGATGTGTTCTCGCTAGAAAGCGCTTTATACAGCACCGGCAAAGTTGAAAGTACGGTAAAAGCGCTGATCGCTAGCGGAAAAACTTACGAAGAGGGCGATGCACTATGGCTAAAAACTACCGATTTAGGCGATGATAAAGACCGCGTGATGCGCAAAAGTGACGGTGGTTACACTTATTTTGTACCCGATGTCGCCTATCACCACGATAAATGGAATCGCGGTTTTAAGCGGGTGATTAACGAGCAGGGCGCAGATCACCACAGTACAATTACTAGAGTTAGAGCTGGCTTGCAGGCATTAAATGTCGGCATTCCACAAGGTTGGCCAGATTACGTGTTACACCAAATGGTGACAGTGATGCGTGGCGGCGAAGAAGTCAAACTTAGTAAGCGTGCGGGCAGCTATGTGACGCTACGCGATTTAATAGACGAGGCTGGCTGTGATGCGACGCGTTATTTTCTCGCTGCGCGCCGTGCAGATTCTCAATTAATTTTTGATATTGATGTTGCCAAAGCGCAAACCAACGATAACCCTGTTTATTACATTCAATATGCGCATGCGCGTATTTGCAGCGTTTTAAGCCAGTGGTTAAATCAAAGTAATGGTGATGTGAGCAGCTTAAAAACGGCTGATTTGAGCCCGCTCAATATGCCAAACGAAGCAAAGCTTATGCAACGTTTAAGTGAATACTCTGAGGTTGTGATGGATGCAGCGACCGAATTAGCGCCACACACTATTGCCAATTATTTAAAAGAATGTGCTAGTGATTTGCATAGTTATTATAACGATACCAAATTTTTGGTTGACGACGCGCCAACCAAATTAGCACGGCTCGCGTTAATAGTAGCAACGCAGCAAGTGCTAAAAAATGGATTGAATTTGTTGGGCGTCAGCGCACCAGTTAAAATGTAGCTCAGTAAAATATAAGTAACTAGAATAAAAATATATCGAGGAAAAATATGAGTAGAGATTATAAGCCTGCTGCCGCAAAAAGCAGTAGCAGCAAAGGCAATCCATTTTTAACTGGCTTATTGGTCGGCTTGCTGTTGGGTGTTGGCTTGTCACTTTGGGTGACTATGTATCTAAAAGGTGGCGATAGCCCGTTTAGTGAGGCTAAAGTTAAAAAGCCAGCGATGACAGCGCAAGTTGAAAAGCCTATTATTGAAAATGAAGAAAGTTCTGAAAGCGCTGTTAACTCTGACCCAAGCAAACCAGAAAGTAATTTTGATTTTTACACTATTTTGCCCGAAACCGAAAGTACAGTCACTGAGCAAGAGGTAAAAGAAAGTAGCATTAAAAAAGATAATTATTTCTTGCAGGTTGGCGCTTTTCAAGATGAAGCAGATGCGGACAATATGAAGGCCAAACTGGCTTTACAGGGGTTTGAGGCGGTGGTGCAAACCGCTACGATTCCCGAAAAAGGTGTATGGCACCGCGTGCGCGTGGGGCCACTCAATGATATTGAGCAAATTAACAAAGTGCGTAGCGAGCTAACCACTGAAGGCTTTAACACCGATTTAATTAAAGTACATACCGAAACTAAGCCCGAATAATCGAATCGAATTATCGGTTGTTATCTTTTATTAGCTATCAGCGTTAGATGTTTAATTGCGGGATTTAAAAACAGCATACGCAAATTATTTTTTAAGGAATCAAGCATGAAAACCAGTATTAAAACCAACTTGAATAAAGCTTTAGCCGTTTTGTTATTGTCACTGGGTAGCTTAAGTTTTGCGCCAGCTTCGTTAGCAGAAGCGCCACAAGTGGGCAACAATTTTGAAGCGGTAGCGCAACCTATCGCCACTGATAATGCCACCAAAATAGAGGTGATGGAGATTTTTTGGTATGGCTGTTCACACTGTTACAGCATGGATGCACCACTGAATGCGTGGGTGAAAAAATTACCGGCGGATGTTTATTTTAAACGCATGCCTGGCTTACCAAATGCTAGCTGGGCACCAATGGCCAAAGCATTTTATGCTATGGAAACTTTAGGTGTGGGCGAGAAACTACACACGCCATTATTTGATGCAGTGCATAAAAGCAAAAGCTTAAACCCTACTGATGAAAAAGCTATTTTGGCCTGGGTAACGCAGCAAAGCAAAATGGACAAAACCAAAGTTGAGGCTGCGTTTAAATCGTTTACCATCAACACCAACTTAAACCGTGCTGCGCAAATTTTCCGTGCGTCGGGTGCCACAGGCGTGCCAAGTTTGGTGATTGATGGAAAATATATTACATCCAGCACCATGAATGGCGGCAACGAGCAAGCGCTGAAAGTGGCCGATTACATTATTGAAAACGTGCGTAAAGATAAGGCTGCAAAAGCTGCACCCGCCGCAAAAAAGTAAATAAGGCAGCAGCGACTAAAACGGCTGTAGATAAAAATACAGCTAAAAAGATAGCACTGCCTACAAGACTTAAATAATAAAAATTAATTAGTTTTTTTAATTAAAACCCGCTGAAATTCTAGCGGGTTTTTTATTGTTTATAGCGATTAAGATATACTTGACGCTATGAAAATTCTTAAACCTACCAATATTTTTATTACGGGCGCCAGCAGCGGTATCGGCCAAGCACTGGCACATGAATACGCAAAACGCATCGCAAATGCCACCAAAATTAATGCGAGTGAAAACAGCATGCCTGCAGGCCGCATGGATATTGGCTTGCAGGGCAGCGGTTTTAATAGTCATCATATAATTGGTTTAGCAGCAAGACGTAGTGAGTACTTACAAGCGCTTGCAGAAACCCTGCAAAAACAATACGGCGTCACCTGTGCCATATATCCACTGGATGTGCGTGATAGTTTGGCATGCCAGTTAGCCGCGCAAGATTTTATTAGCAAATATGGTGCGCCCAATATTGTCATTGCTAGCGCAGGCGTCAGTCGTGGCACGCTGACAGAACTGAGGGAAGACATACCCGCTTTTCAAGCCATTTTTGATATCAACGTGATGGGCATGGTACACATATTTCAGCCATTTATTGCTGCGATGAAAGCATCTGCAAAATTAGGGGAAGTTGCACAGTTGGTTGGCGTTGCCAGCGTGGCTGGCATACGCGGCATACCTGGCAGCGCAGCTTACAGCGCCAGCAAATCTGCATTCATTAGCTACTGCGAGAGCCTACGAGCTGAAATGCAACATTTTAACATTCATGTATCTACCATTGCGCCAGGCTACATTCGCACCCCGATGACAGAAATTAACCAATA
>JANNWI010000251.1:0-1627 GCA_031414715.1 Methylophilaceae bacterium
CACGATTATTATAACCACGGTCGTTATCTACACGGTCGCCCACAATAGCGCCAACACCTGCACCCACCGCAGCGGCAGCCACACGGCCACTACCACGGCCAACAGTGTTACCCAATAAACCACCTGCTACCCCACCAATTATCGCGCCACCTAGCGAGCGTTGAGGCGCTTCGTAATAACTTTCGCGCACATATTCAGTACGACATTCTTGACGTGGTGAATTCACACGTTCAAATTGTTGTGTCACCGCAGTCACACGGCCGCGATCTTCGTAATTATCATGGCCTGCAAAGGCTGGCACAGAAACTGTTGCCGCTATTAAACCTAATAATATTGTTTGACGCATTTTAAATCTCCTCAATTAATCTGCCACTTTTTACCATTGAATAAGTATCGTGCAGATAAGCAACTAACGAGGCAAATTTTTATTAGCCGACAATTATTTGCTAATTAATGATTTTCATTAGCGTTAATTGACATAGCACATCAAAATGCATGCTCTGTCACCGCAAGGCTATCACCGCAGAATATACCAGCTGAAGCTGGTTATTCATGCGCGAAACCCAATATCTATGGGGTTGCAGAACATGTCATTCTTGCTTGACGTTAAGTTTTGCTCTATGTGACGCTTTTATTTTGCACTGTGTGACGCTTTAGTTTTGCACTGTGTGACTAGAGTTACTGTATCTAGTTTTAATACGCCTATACTCGTATTAACTGCTGCGATTTGCAGCGATTATTGAGAAAAACCATGAAACATTTCACAAAAATATTCGCTTTAAGCGCGCTTGTGTTGAGCCATTTTGCTGTTAGCCATTTTGTATGGGCGGCAGAGATGGAAAAAACATCTGGCAAAATGGGTAAACAAGTACAAGAAGTTGCCCGCGTCAAAATTACCCAAGCCGACGCACTGAAACAAATTAATAGTAAAAGCTGTGATTTACGCAATAAAGATGCAGGTTATCTCATTTTTAATGGCTTAGATTTACGCCATTGCAAGCTTGAAAACGTCGGTTTTTTTGGTGCCGAGCTGATGGGTGCCAATTTAAGTGGCACTAATCTCAAAAACAGCTATTTAAACTTGGCGCGTATCGAAAATGCAAATTTCAGCAAAGCAGATCTAACTAACGCGACTATATTCCAACCGATTTTTAGTAAAACCAATTTTGAAGGCGCGAACCTCACCAATGCGCGCATGATAGGCACGCTGGGCGATGTTAACATGAGCAACGCCACTATAAAGAATGGCCGTTTTGGCTTAGATATTGGCAACCAACCAATGGGCGCCATGCGGTTTGACGCGATTGGTGGCAACTTTGCTAACAGCAATTTTGAGGGTGCCGATATTAATCGCAGCAACTTTAAATTTGCCAATTTACGCGGTGCCAATTTGCGCAATACCGATTTATTTAGAGCAGATTTTAGCAAAGCCGATTTAACAGGCGCGGATATTACTGGCGCAAAAATGGGCGAAGCAATTTTGGACGAAACGATTATGACTAAAGTAAAAGGTATTGTGGCCATTAAAGGCTATGCAGCAGCCAAAGGCAAATGCATTGATTGTGCGGTGGTAGCGCTGACACCCGCAGTAAAAGTGCTACCTGCAACAAAAAAGGCACCGCAGTAA
>JANNWI010000252.1:0-2008 GCA_031414715.1 Methylophilaceae bacterium
GGCCCGATTGATGGCCATGATTTACCTGTGTTGTTAGATACTTTAAGTAATATTCGCGTGCTAAAAGGCATGCAGTTTTTGCATGTGGTGACGCAAAAAGGCAAAGGCTTTGAACCTGCTGAAGACAACCCCAATAAATACCATGGCGTGGGTAAATTCAACCCTCACAATGGTGATACGCTGCCAAATGCAAGCGCAAAAACTTATACACAAGTGTTTGGCGATTGGTTGCTGGACATGGCTGATACTGACGAAAAATTGATTGGCATTACTCCAGCCATGTGCGATGGCTCTGGCTTAAACGCGTTCGCAGAAAAATATCCGCAACGCTATTTTGATGTTGGCATTGCTGAACAGCACGCACTAACATTTGCTGCTGGTATGGCCTGCGATGGCCTAAAACCTGTCGTTGCTATTTATAGCACGTTTTTGCAACGCGCTTATGATCAACTCATTCATGACGTAGCGCTGCAAAATTTAGACGTGTTGTTTGCCATAGATCGTGCTGGTTTGGTGGGTGCGGATGGCCCTACACATGCTGGCAGCTTCGATTTAAGCTATCTGCGCTGCATTCCCAATATCGTCATTATGGCGCCCAGTGACGAAAACGAATGCAGGCAAATGTTAACAACAGGATATTTATATAAAGGCCCTGCGGCAGTGCGCTACCCACGCGGCGCAGGCACTGGTGCGCGCGATAATACTAAACTTGAACCCATACCTATTGGCAAAGGCGAAATAATACGCGTTGCAGATGCCAAAAAAGGGTTAAAAATTGCAATATTAGCGTTTGGCAGCATGTTAGCACCTGCCCTGCAAGCCGCATCAGTATTGGGCTGCAGCGTTGCTAATATGCGCTTTATTAAACCATTAGATACTAATTTAATTCAACAATTGTCAAATACACATGATTTAATTGTAACCGTAGAAGAAAATGCACTGATGGGTGGCGCAGGCACGGCAGTATTAGAAGCCATGCAAATACTTAACTTAAATAAGTCAACTTTATGCTTAGGCTTACCCGATAGTTTTATTGAACACGGCGTGCATGAAACCATGTTGTCAGACTGTGGTCTAGATGCTTCAGGAATTGTGGCTTCAATCATGCAAAAATTAAATGCAATTATTCAGCATGTTTAAAACATCTTGCAAGTTGCTGTAAACGCGCTTTTAACGCTTGATTTTTAATTATTCTGTCGCCATATCCAACTTATAGATATTAATAATAGTGGTTTACAGTGCTCGCCAAAAGCGTAAACTTTAAACTAATTAGCGCAAAAATTGCGATAGGAAAATACGAATGAATAAACCTTTACCTGATGTTGCAAGTAGCCCGATTGAAGATACCCAAAACTTGGCTGATGTACGCCATTTAGATATTAATAAAGTCGGCATCAAATCGATTCGCCATCCCGTTATTGTTAAGGACAAAACAGGTGGCGAACAAAGCACTGTAGCGGTTTTCGATATGTACGTGCATTTGCCGCACAACTTCAAAGGTACGCACATGTCGCGCTTTGTGGAGATTTTAAACACCAACGAACGTGCTATTTCGATTGAGTCTTTCGAAAGTATTCTTCGTGAAATGGTGAAGCGCCTAGAGGCTGAGTCTGGCTATGTCGAAATGCGCTTTCCTTACTTTGTAAACAAATCTGCGCCTATTTCTGGTGTAAAGAGTTTGTTAGATTATGACGTTACTTTTATTGGTGAAATTAATAATGGCAAATTTGACATCACAGTTAAAGTGCTGGTGCCTGTGACCAGCTTGTGCCCGTGCAGCAAAAAAATATCCGATTATGGCGCGCACAACCAACGCAGCCATGTCACTGTCACCGCACTAATTAATGACTTTATTTGGATTGAAGACCTTATATCATTGGTAGAAAAACAAGCATCTTGCGAGCTATATGGCTTGCTAAAACGCCCTGACGAAAAGTTTGTGACTGAGCGCGCTTACGATAACCCTAAATTTGTTGAAGACATGGTACGAGATGTGGCCACGCAGCTC
>JANNWI010000253.1:0-8186 GCA_031414715.1 Methylophilaceae bacterium
GCTTCAGCGAAGTTTTTGGATTTTTTGGCTGCCGCGCGCTCTAAAATCATCTGGTCTATTTTTTCGGCACCAAATCCTTGGATTACTGTTGGCACATACCCCGTAAAAGTAATAGTGCCCGCAGCAGGTGCTATTACTAAGCCCTGCAGAAACTCGTTGGCATTCTGTTGCAATAATCCCAGCACACCTGCCAAATTAAACAGCAAATTCGCAGTTGCAGCCTCTTTGGTTTTATTCACTTCATTAGCTAAATCAAACAATACTGCCATTGCTTCTGGTGTATTAAAATCATCATCCATCGCTACTTTAAAATGTGCGGCTTGCGGCTGGCTCCAATCAATTTTGTTAGCACTCACTTCTCGGCCACGCAAGGCTGTATATAATCTTGTCAATGAGGCTTTGGCATCATCCAAATGTTGGTCGCTATAGTTTAATGGGCTGCGATAATGCGCACGCAGAATAAAAAATCGCACCACTTCGGCATCATACTTTTTCAGCACTTCGCGAATGGTAAAAAAGTTGCCGAGTGATTTCGACATCTTCTCATCATCCACCCGCACAAAGCCATTATGCATCCAGTAATTCGCCATCTTGCAGGCTTTTCCATCAACAGCATGCGCCGCCTCGCTCTGCGCAATTTCATTCTCGTGATGCGGAAACTGCAAGTCTTGGCCGCCACCGTGAATATCAAAATGCGCACCCAAATGATGCGCGCTCATCACAGAGCATTCAATGTGCCAGCCTGGGCGACCTTTGCCGCCATTAGGTCCGCCAAACGGCGAATCCCAGCTTGGCTCATTAGGTTTTACCGATTTCCACAGTACAAAATCCATGGCGTCTTTTTTATTACCATCAACATCCACACGCTCGCCAGCGCGTAAGTCGTCTAAACTTTTGCCCGATAATTTGCCATAATCGGCAAAGCTGCGCACGCTGTAAAACACGTCACCATTGGCTGCGATGTAGGCGTGGCCTTTTTCAATTAAGGCAGAAATCATGGCAATCATGCCATCAATATGTTGTGTTGCGCGTGGTTGATGTGCAGGCGGCTCGACACCTAACTTGGCAAAATCTTCATCCATGGCATCAATAAAACGCTGCGTAAGCGCACCAATCGTCTCGTTATTTTCGTTGGCGCGTTTAATAATTTTGTCATCGATATCGGTGATATTACGTACGTAGGTGACTTGATATTGGCTTTCGCGGAACCAGCGATTCACCATATCAAAAACCACCATGACACGCGCATGTCCAAGATGGCAAAAATCGTAAACCGTCATGCCGCATACATACATGCGTACTTTATTGGCTTCTATGGGGGTAAATATTTGCTTATCGCGGCTTAAAGAGTTGTAAATTTTTAACATTTTCGTATTATAACTGGCTTAAATTGAACAAAATAGTAGATAAATGCGAATTTAATGCGCTAATGCCAAAAGGACTATTGGATGTTAGCTATGCAATTGATAGAATAGCGCTTTTACTAACTGCTTCGAGTACAACATAATGACAATTCGACACCTTTTGCTGTTAAAAAATCTTGCCTTATGCATTCTTACCTTTTCTTTTGCATTATCGTTTGCTGGTGTTGTGCATGCGGATGAACTAAAAGATATTTCGAAAATGGCTGAAAATGGTCAGCAAGCTGCGGCACTAGAGCGTATTAATACTTACTTAGCAGCCAACCCAAAAGATGCACAGGCGATGTTCATGAAAGGTATTATTTTAGCCGAAAGTGGCAAGCGCGAAGACGCGATTAAAACATTTACTGATTTAACCGAAAAATATCCCAACTTGCCAGAACCATACAATAATTTGGCTGTGTTGCATGCTGATGCTGGCCAATATGATAAAGCCAAAAAAGCGCTAGAAACCGCCATTAAAACTCACCCCAGCTATGCCACAGCGCACGAAAATTTAGGTGATATTTATGCGCGCATGGCATCAGAAGCTTACGACAAAGCCTTGCAATTAGATGGTGGCAACACCCGCGCGCAAAGCAAATTGTCACTCATTAAAGATTTGTTTGGCACTGGTAATAAAACGACCGTTGCCGCCAAAGCGGATGCGAAAACGAGCAAAACTGATACCAAGCCGATTCGCCCTGCTGACAAAAAGCCTGAGCCAGTTAAGGCAGTTGAGCCTATTGCAAACGATGAACAAAACATCACTAACGCGGTGAATACTTGGGCCAAAGCTTGGTCAGACAAAAACTTAGATGGCTATTTTGCCAGCTATGCCGATAGCTTTAAGCCAGCCAAAGACCAAAACCGCAAAGCTTGGGAGCAAACACGCCGTGACCGTATTGGCAAACCCGCCAGTATTAACGTAGAAATTACCAACCCAAAAGTAACGCTTGAAGGTGCAGATAACGCCAAAATGATGTTTAAACAAATTTATACTGCGGGCGGTAAACCAATTCGCACTAATAAGACGTTATTACTTAAAAAGGTCGGTGATAATTGGCTGATAGAACAAGAAATTGCGTCAAACTAATTGCTTGGGTTGCGCATTTTGCTAGTACTACACATTCTGATTGGAATACACATTAAGTTGAAATGGCATTGGTTCTAAAAGTGAATGTTTTAAAAGCAATTGTAATTGCTGCCTGTTTAGTATTGCCATGGAACGCTACCGCGATTAACCACGGCAGCCTTACAGACCAGCTGTTAGCCAAAAAACTGGGTAACAATTTAGTAGAAAGTTTGCTAGTCAAAAGCTTGCTAGAAATTACCGAAGGCAAAAATAAACAAGCTTTTAACACGGTAAATGAGCTGATTCGTACCGCGCCAAACTTCAAGCTAGCTTATCTCATTCGTGGTGATTTACTCGCTGCCCAAGGCCGCGGCTTAGATGAATTTGGCGCACTTGGTGATATTGACCCAAATATAAAAAACAGCGCTAATAAAGATGAGCTAAACGGCCTGCGTGACGAAGCGCGTACCCGTATCGAGCATTATTTATCGACCAAAAAAGTATCGCAACAACCTAATTTATTAGTGCAGTTTGGCGCAGGCCAATCGCATTTAATTGTGGTCGATACGGCTAAATCTCGACTATTTGTCTATAAAAAAGTGGATGATGGCTTGCAATATGTGGCCGATTATTACGTGACTATAGGCAAAAATGGCGCTAACAAACAGGTAGAAGGCGATAAACGTACGCCACTGGGCTTATATTTTGCCAGCGCCAAACTGAATCGCCAACTGGATGATTTTTATGGCGATGGCGCTTACCCACTGAATTACCCAAACGAGCTAGATCAGCACCAAAACAAAAATGGTTCTGGTATTTGGCTACATGGCACGCCCACTAATACTTATAGCCGCCCACCGCGCGCCAGCGATGGCTGCGTGGTGTTGAGCAACCCCGATTTAAAAGCGCTTGCGCCTATTTTACAAAGCGGTAGAGTGCCGGTGGTAATTGCCGATAATTTGGACTGGCTAGAAAAAAATCAAGTTAATGATAAGTTGGAAGCACAAACGGCCGACAAACAAGCACTTGAAAATGCATTAGAAGATTGGCGCAAAGACTGGGTGTCACAAAACACTGATGCCTATTTGAGCCATTATTCAAAAAAGTTTTTTTATAACGATGGCGGGCTACAAAAATGGGGCGATTACAAGCGTGGCATTCAAGCAGCCAAACCCAAAGTAGCGATTCAAATTAATGACGTCAGCATGTTTGGTTACCCAGGCGAACACAAGGCACATGGCCTGACAGAGCCTATGGTAGTGGTCAACTTTGAGCAGGATTTTAAAAGTAACCAGCTACAAAACAAAATGCGTAAACGCCAATATTGGATAAACGAAAACAATCGGTGGAAAATCTTTTACGAAGGCGCTGGTTAATCAGCAACTATTCAATCACTATTTAGGCAAATATGAGCATAATGCACGGTTTTAAAATTTTTCTATTCATTAGCATGACTATTCTAGTAACGCCTGTAAATGCGGCTTCTAGCGATATAGCTAGGCCAGTCAGTGTTGAGTTTGAAACATCGCAAGGCAATTTTATTGTGGAGCTTTACCCAGAAAAAGCACCTAAAACAGTAGCCAATTTTTTACAGTATATAAAAGATGGCTTTTATGAAAATACTATTTTTCACCGTGTGATTAACCGTTTTATGATTCAAGGCGGCGGATTTGAGCGTGACATGACCGAAAAAAATACCCGTGCACCAATTGTAAATGAATCGAACAATGGCTTGCTAAACGAGCTTGGTACTATCGCCATGGCGCGCACCATGGAGCCAGATTCGGCAACTGCCCAATTTTTTATTAACTTAAATGATAATCAATTTTTAAACTTCACTGGCTCAGATCCAGAGTCCATCGGTTATTGCGTGTTTGGTAAAGTGACCAGCGGCTTAGATGTAGTACAAAAAATTGGCGTAGTACAAACTACTTTTATTGGCCGTAACGCTGATGTGCCTGTTAAGGCAATCACCATCAAAAGTGTAAAAGTACTAGTAAAACCTTCAAACTAGTCGGTTTACTTTAAGCCGATACTCATTTTTCATTCCATTTTTATTTTTAAGGATTTATTTTGGCTTTACATCCAACAGTTAAATTAAGCACCAATTTTGGCGATATCACCATTGAACTTAACGCAGAAAAAGCGCCCATTACAGTCGCTAATTTTTTGCAATATGTTGAAAGTGGGTTTTACGATGGTGTAATCTTTCACCGTGTGATTGATGGTTTTATGGTGCAAGGTGGCGGTTTTGATGCCGATATGAATCAGAAAAAAACCAAAGCTGAAATTAAAAATGAAGCTGATAATGGCTTAGTCAATGACAAATATACTATCGCCATGGCACGCACTTCGGTGCCAGACTCTGCCAGTAGCCAGTTTTTTATTAACGGTACTGATAACAACTTTTTAAACCACACCGCCAAAACATCTAGTGGTTGGGGTTATTGCGTATTTGGTAAAGTCATAGATGGCATGGATGTGGTAGATAAAATGAGTAAAGTAAAAACCACCAGCAAAGCCGGTCACCGCGATGTGCCTGCAGACGCTGTTATCATCGAAAAAGCCAGCGTGGTTTAGGTTAAAGCGTTTTAGCTTAAAATGCGGGCATGAATCACAGTTTATTTATTTCCGATTTACACTTATGTGATTCTCGCCCGCACATCAACCTAGCATTCATTCAATTTTTAAAAAATATCGCCATAAAAGCCGATGCGCTTTACATATTAGGTGATTTATTTGAATATTGGGCCGGCGACGATGTCATCGAAGTCGGTGGCAATATTACGGCCACTCAGCAACCGCAAGGGTTGTCCCCACAGAATTTACCAGCTAAAGCTGCTTATTCATGCGTGAAAGCCAGTATCCATGCGCTTCGCAGCCTTGCCAAAACTACTCCCGTTTTTTTTATGGCAGGCAATCGCGATTTTTTAATTGGCGCAGGCTTTGAAAAAGCCACAGGAATTAGCATTTTGCCAGACCCAAGTTTAGTCACTCTCTATGGCAAACGCGTATTGCTAAGCCATGGCGATGCGCTATGTACCGATGATGTGGCTTACCAAAATTTTAGGCACGATGTGCGCAGCAAAAATTGGCAACATCAATTTTTAAGCCAACCATTAGAAAATCGTATTGCTTATATTGAGCAGTTGCGTGCCAAAAGTGAGCAAGAAAAATCTAATAAATCCATGCAAATTATGGATGTCAATATTGATGCAGTCATTAACTTACTTCGTCAATATGATTGCCCACCACTATTTGTCCATGGGCATACACATCGCCCAAACAAACATGTACATAAGGTAGATGGAAGCGTTTGCGAGCGATGGGTATTGGGCGATTGGTACGAGCAAGGTAGTTATCTTAAAATAGATAAAAACGGCTGTCATGCTGAGCGATTAGAAGCTTAAAAGCGATGCCGAAAAAAATATTAGTGTGTACTAACTACCGGGCAAACCCAAATAACTCGTCATGTGCGGCACGTGGTAGCAAAGAGGTTTTAGCTGAACTATCGCTACAATTGCACAGCAAAAAAGTGTTGATTGAGATAGAAGAAATTCAGTGTATGGGTTATTGCAAGGTTGGGCCAAACATACGCTTGGCACCCAATGGCCAGTTTTTTCATGAGGTTTCTACCAAAAAACTTGCCAAGATTATTAATGCCGCAAAAGTATTTATGGTTGATTAATGCACGTTATAACCAGGAATGCTAGCGTAATTAACTTCATCAATTTGTTCAGGCTCTAAAAATTTCTCAGCATATTTTAGGTAAATTTTTTCGCGGATAAATAAATCGAAAATGTCAGGATCGATATGGTTATCCAGACACATTTTGCCTAAAATGTTTAAACTTTCAGAAAGTGTTTTAGCCTTTTTGTATGGTCTATCTTTAGAAGTCAGCGCCTCAAAAATATCTGCAACTCCCATCATCCGCGCGGGTATCGACATTTGTTCACGCGTGAGTCCTTTGGGGTAGCCTTTACCATCCATGCGCTCATGATGACCACCCGCATATTCTGGCACACGGCGCAAACCTTTTGGGTAGGGCAGCGATTCCAGCATATTTATCGTCACCACAATATGGTTGTTAATCACCATGCGCTCTTCTGGTGTTAAGGTGCCGCGCTCTATGGTCAGGTTATACACTTCGTTTTCAGTTAAAAATTTAACCGATTGCTCAGAATCGTTTTTATATTCGTAATTAGCAATATCTTTTACCCGTTGAATATCTTCAGGCTTCATAAACTCAGTGCCAAAATTCACTTTGCGGATAAAGTTTTTATCGTCATCCAACTGCTTTTTAATCACATGCGCATCATGCGTAACTTTCTTCATGTTGGCTGGTTTTCCGCTTAGCAGCACATTATATAAATAACTGTTCTCGCGCTGCGTTTTTAGCAACTCAAAACGGTGGTCAATCAAATGAATACGGTCAAAAATTGTCTCTAGTTTGGTTGATTTATCCATCACCGATTCTGGCGTCGTCACCTTGCCGCAATCGTGCAACCAAGCGGCAATACTTAGCTCATAGATTTCATTTTCGGTCATACTAAAATCTTTGAGCAGGCCTTCATTTGTTGCAATTGCCGCCTTGGCTAACATCATTGTCAGCTCTGGTACGCGCTGACAATGCCCACCAGTGTAAGGAGACTTTTCATCAATGGCATCGGCGATTAGCTTAATAAAAGATTCGAATAAATGTTTTAGCCCTGTGATTAAATGATGATTAGTCAACGCCACCGCCGCTTGCGAAGCTAGCGACTCGACTAGCCTCTGGTGTGAATCAGAAAAAGTTATAATTTGATTGGTGATTGGGTCAATCGCGTTGATGAGTTGCAAAATACCAATAATCTCATTTTCATGATTTTTCATTGGCACCGTTAAAAACGACTTTGAGCGATAGCCTGTGCTTTCATCAAATTTACGCGTGCCAGAAAAATCAAACCCTTCAGTTAAATAGGCATCTGCAATATTTACTGTTTTAGCGTTCACTACACTGAAAGCCGCTACCATATTGATGTTTGGAACACCATTGTCCAAATATATTGGCAGTGGTGGAAAAGTGATTTCTTTGCCAGTGGTGCCACCCATGGCAATATTTAGGCTTTGGGTGCGCATAATTTCAAACTTGAGTTTGTTATCTTCTGTCACTAAATACAACGTACCACCATCGGCATTAGTGAGCTCTTTTGCACCCAGCAGAATAACTTCCAATAATCGCTTATTATCATGCTCGGCAGATAAGGCGACACCGATGCTATTTAGGCGATCAAGCTGATTTAACAAGTCTACAGTGAGCATAGAACTAGCAATACACTAAGCAAGAAAAAACTCCATCTTAGCGCCGGCGATATTGATAACATCATTGTGGTTTAATGCATGCGCTTGTAGGCCAATTTTTTGGCCATTGATAAATGGCACATTTTCACCTTCCACGTGGGTAATATAGTAACCATTAGGCCGCTTAGTAACGACTGCCAGCTGTGTGCCTGGCTTGCCAAGTGTTGTTAAGGCTTTATTTAACATCAACTCGCGGCCAGCATGGCTGCCATTGAGCATTTGCAAGCGCGCTACCTGAGCGACGTTTCCTGTAGAGATACCTTTATCACTAACAGGCTCTAGATTTTCTAATGCGGCATTCGCAACTGGTGGTTTAACTGTATCCACAGTGGATTCTTGTGTATTTTCGTCTTTTTCCTTAAGTACTTCAT
>JANNWI010000254.1:0-2953 GCA_031414715.1 Methylophilaceae bacterium
GCCAACTTAGAAACTGCGTTGGATAACGTGGCTGATGGCAGCCGCGAGTGGTTACCACTGATGGATGAATTTTGGCAAGGATTTAATAACCAAATTATTAGCAAGGCCGATGTTGATCGCCCAGGTAATGAGCTTATTGACGAAGCTTGCCCAAAATGTGGCCAGCCATTACAAAAGCAATTGAGTCGTTACGGCACGTTTATTGGCTGCACCGGCTATAACGCCGAGCCAAAATGCGATTACAAACGTAGTATGAATGGCACCGCGCAAGCAGGTGCTGACCCCGTCACTATTGGTAACGACGCAGAAAGTGGCAAAGAAATATACTTAATGAATGGGCCTTACGGGCCATATTTACAGGTTGGCGTAGCGGTTGAGGGTGACAAGAAAAAACCAAAACGCGTCAGTATCCCTAAAGAAATTGCGGTTGCCAGTGTAGATATTGATATTGCTAATATGCTGTTAAGTTTGCCGCGCGATTTAGGGCTACACCCAGAAACCAATAAGAAAATTGTCGCCAACATTGGTCGATTTGGCCCTTATGTAAACCATGATGGCAAGTTTAAATCGATACCCAAAACAGACAGTGTATTTACCATTGATAATGCAGGTGCGGTGACCTTGCTAGCGGCTGTCAACACAGGCCCTGCGCCCCTTGCCGATTTAGGTGCACACCCTTCTGGCGAAGGTCGTGTAGAGATTTATGCTGGTAGATATGGGCCTTATGTGCAACACGCAAAAATTCGCGCAACCATACCAAAAAGTATAGAGCCTGAAGAGTTAACCATGGATGAAGCGCTGGGTTTATTGGCCGAGAAAGCCGCTAAAGATGAAGCTAGCGGCAAAACAGGCAAAAAGACATTCGCAAAAAAAGCGCCCGCTAAAAAAGTCGCTGCAGCAAAAACTACTGTATCTAAAACTAGCGTATCTAAAACCAAGGTGATAAAAGCAACAGGCAAAAAGCCTGCTACCAAAAAATCGGCTGTAAAGAAAATACCCAGTAAAACTGCAAAATAACCTTTTAATTGCGCTTTAAAAGCAGGTTATTTTATTTCGATGCTCTCTACCAGTGCTGGGCATCGCCATTCTCGCTAAGCGCTAAAGCACTAAGTCAAATGCGAAGCGCGCGTGGGTATTTTGCTTTCAGGCATGAATAACCAGCTTCAGCTGTCATATTCTGCGGGGACAACCTTTAAGGTTGCAGAGCATGTTTTTTCTATCGAACGTTTTTAACGTCAACAAAAAAGGTGCATATTCTGCACCTTTTTTAAGCCATTTCAACATTCAACTAATTTAAGAAATTCTACCCGCCATCACTTGTTGGCTTTGGCCAGTCGTCGTGGTTTTAGGTTCTATTTGCGTACCCAAATTATATTCCATCCATTTACGTACACGGTTGGCATCGCCGATACGCGTTAGCTTGCCATTTGAATCTAGCAATACCACTATCATTGGCTCGCCTGCAATGGTGGCTTGCATCACCAAACAACGCCCAGCCTCTGAAATATAGCCTGTTTTTGATAAGCCAATTTGCCATTCCCCCGTGCGCACAAGGCCATTGGTATTATTAAAATTCACCGCATATTGACGGCCTTCCATATACACTTCATGCGAAGGGCTAGTAGTCGCTAAGCGAATCTCAGGATATTGATAAGCGGCTTGCACCAGTTTAGCCAAATCTTCTGCGGTAGAAACATTGCTGGAATCTAAACCCGTTGGGTCTACAAAATGGGTATGGGTTAAACCTAAAAGTTTTGCTTTGGCGTTCATGGCTTTTACAAAGCCATATTTACCGCCCGGATAATGATTGCCAATGGCAGATGCCGCACGATTTTCAGACGCCATCAATGCCAATTGCAGCATATCACCACGGCTTAGGCCAGAACCTACAGACAAACGTGAGCTAGTCCTCTTTACATAATCCACATCATCATCCGTCACATAAATCATCTCGTCGAAAGATTGTCCTGCGTCCAAAGTCACCATCGCTGTCATTAGTTTTGTGATTGAGGCGATGGGCGTTGGCGTGCCAGTATTTTTGGCGTAAATAATCTCGCCTGTATTTTGATTCATAATTAAAGCTTTGCTTGAAGCAAGGTGAAGAATACCACTGCCATCATATCGCTCTTCAATTGCCCTTTGCGTGGCTATTGCTTGTGAATTGCGTAAGCGAACACTGACTCTATGCGTGCTTTTTTTGTAGCGCGAAGAAACACGATGTTTGCCACTTGTATTTTTAACACCGTAACTTTTTTGGCTAGTAGAAATACGTTTCTGTGATTTTTTACTGGCAGCCAATAATTCTATTGGTGACGCAACTAGGGCGATTGCCATGTAAACCAATAGTAATTTTTTTAATAATAAATTCGCCATTGCCATTAAACCTCACTAACATTTGAGTCAATAGTAACCAATAAATACTTATTTGTCATCATGTTAGCGTATATATATAAAATATATATTAACACTAAGCGCGTTGTGACTAATTTGATACATTATTTTCCAAGTAAATGATTATTTCAAAATAAATTCACGTCAATACAAAAACAGATAAATACTTTGTGAGAAAATAGCGTTTTTAGTTGTCACCTGATGTACAACTTGTGACATAGAACATCTGAAATACAACTTTAATTTTTTATGCTCAATCTTAACTAACAGGTCAGACCATGAAATTCCCAACTCAGTTGCATTACACTTCCGAACATTTGTGGGTGCTCCAAGACCCGCATGGACATTGGCTTGCAGGCATCACTGATTATGCGCAAGACTTGTTGGGCGATATTGTATTTATTGAGCCGCCCAAGTTAGGCGCCGCATTAGTCAATGCAACACCCTGTGGCATAGTGGAATCTGTTAAAACGGGTTCTGACCTGCATGCTCCAATGAACGGCGTGGTGACTGAAATTAATGAGGCTTTATTAGCCGCGCCAGAAGGCATTAACGATAAGCC
>JANNWI010000255.1:0-4697 GCA_031414715.1 Methylophilaceae bacterium
CCGAGAAGATGACGGTTTCTTGCGAGGGCTTATCTTTTATTGGTTTCACGCTAAAGTGATTACGTAGTTCATTGGCAGCAAGGTAGCTGATGTCTTGCCCATTGAGTTTGATGTTTCCTTGTTGTGGTCTGTAAAAGCCAAGTAAGAGTTTAGCCAGTGTACTTTTACCACAACCACTGGGGCCCATCACCAATACACAATGCCCTGCTTGTATATTGAAGCTGAGGTTTTGATAGAGCCACGGCAAGTCATCGCCATATCTAAAGCCCAGACTATCCACAGTGATATTGGTCGCTTGATTCACATTGGCACGGGTGGGAATGAGTGTCATCGGTTCTGCGGGGGCGTTCATCACATCACCAAGACGTTTTACTGCATGATTTAAAATTAAAAACGTTGCTTGTTGAAACTCTTGCCATAACCCGACTAGACGCATGACAGGTTGTGACAGCCTGCCAGAGAACATTTGAAAGGCGACTAGCATGTTGCTAAAAATAAAACCGAAAGCAAAATTATTGTTTTTAGCATTCATCGTAATAAAATAATTATAACCATTTTTTTGCATCAAGACATGGCGTAAATTTAGGTTGTCATTAAATAATACCCATGCTATATTCTTACATTAATTTATCGATAAGAAATTAGTATGAAAATGTCCGCAATCACTACGCTATCTAGCAAATATCAAATATCTATACCTAAATCCGTGCGCGAAGCGCAACATTGGCAATCGGGTCAGCAATTTGTTTTTATTCCAAAAGGTAAGGGTATGTTGGTGATGCCAGTGCCAAGCCTTGAGCAGTTAAACGGTATTGCGGTTAGTGCCAAATCGACTGAATTTAGGGACCGTGGCGATAGGTTTTAATGAAAGTTCGATAGGTTTAAATGAAAGTTGTAGATACCTCAATTTGGATAGAGTGGCTCATGGATACTACCTTGAAGCATGCTATTGCTGAAGTTTTTCCTGACACAAGCCGATGTGTAGTGCCAACAATTGTGCAACTAGAGCTTGATAAGTGGCTTACACGCGAAGTGGGTGAAAACGAAGCTGACCAAGTGATTGCTTACACGCAAAATTGCACAGTGGCAGTGCTTGATACAAAAATTGCATTGCAAGCAGCTGATTTACATAGGCAATATAAGCTTGCCACAGCGGATGCAATTGTTTATGCCACTGCGATTGTATATGGGGCAGAGTTGCTAACTTGTGATGCCCATTTTAAAGGCTTGCCAAACGTAATATTCATTAAAAAATCCTAAAAATTTTTAGCTGCAAGACGTGCAATTAATAAAAACGTTCTAATTTTTGGTTTATCAAATCCAGCAAAAATGCTAGACTATTAGCCTTTCTAAGTAGTTATTTTCATTAAATCTTTCGGAGTCAACATGGCAGCAGAACGCACCCTTAGTATTATCAAACCAGATGCAGTGGCAAAAAACATAATTGGTCAAATTTATACGCGTTTTGAAAACGCAGGTTTAAAAATTGTGGCGGCAAAAATGACGCATTTAACCAAAGCCGAGGCAGAAGGTTTTTACGCTGTGCATGCAGCACGTCCGTTTTTTAACGATTTAGTGAAATTTATGATTTCTGGCCCAGTGATGATTACCGCTTTAGAGGGCGACAATGCGGTATTGAAACACCGCGATTTAATGGGCGCGACTAATCCAAAAGATGCGGCAGCGGGCACTATTCGTGCTGATTTTGCTGAAAGCATTGATGCCAATGCCGTGCATGGTTCAGATTCTGCTGAAAATGCAGCTATTGAGATTAAATACTTTTTTGGATAATCGTTTAATCATTGATTAATCTACTTAATTACAGTCAACCTCAACTCGCCGATTACTTCGCCAGTATCGGTGAAAAGCCTTTTCGCGCCAAGCAATTGATGCGCTGGATACATCATTTTGGCGTACATGATTTTGCGCAAATGACCGATATTGCGAAAAATCTGCGTGAAAAATTGGCTGTTGACACCGAAATTACTTTGCCCAATGTGCAGTTGGAGCAGGTATCGAATGATGGTACGCGCAAATGGTTAATCGGTACTGACGATAAAAACGGTGTAGCGAATAGTATTGAAACAGTGTTTATTCCAGAAGATGATAGAGGTACTTTGTGTATCTCTAGCCAAGTGGGTTGTGCGCTGGCGTGTACTTTTTGCAGTACGGGTGCACAGGGTTTTAACCGTAATTTAACCGTGTCTGAAATTATTGGCCAGCTAGCGATTGCCAACAAGTCATTGCGCAGTGAGTCTGGCTATGACTTGCTATCTGCAAATGATCGTATTATTTCAAACGTAGTGATGATGGGCATGGGCGAGCCGCTCACCAATTATGATAACGTCGTGACTGCCATGCAAATTATGCTGGATGATAGCGCCTATGGCTTAAGTCGCCGCCGCGTCACGCTTTCAACTAGCGGCATTGTGCCTGCCATGGATAAACTAAAAGAAGATTGTCCAGTAGCTTTGGCAGTGAGTCTGCACGCGCCTAACGACGCCCTTCGGGACGTATTGGTACCAATCAACAAAAAATATCCAATTAAAGAACTAATGGCGGCCTGTAACCGTTACTTAGAAAAGGCGCCGCGTGATTTTGTCACCTTTGAGTATGTGATGCTGGATGGCGTAAATGATACGGTAGCGCACGCGCATGAGTTGCTGGAGGTGATTAAACATGTGCCGTGCAAACTCAATTTAATCCCGTTTAATACGTTCCCCAATAGTGGCTATCAAACATCTAAGCCTAGCCATATTCGAGTGTTCCGTGATATTTTAATGCAAGCAGGTTATATTGTGACAGTGCGTAAAACGCGTGGTGACGATATAGACGCGGCTTGCGGCCAATTGGCTGGTAAAGTGCTGGATAAAACCAAACGCACCTTAAAAGGTATTTCCATAGAGGTAATTGCATGAACAAAATGGGTTGGGTTTTATTCAGTAGTATATTAATTATTAGTTTGATAAGCGGATGTGCTAGCACTAGCAGCAACACCGCTGTAAATAACGATATTTATAACGAAACGGCCTTGACTGCGCGTGCGCGTGCGCATGCTGATTTAGGTGCAGCCTATTTGCAACAAGGAAAATATGAAATTGCGCTTAGCGAATTTACCGAAGCCATTCAAATTGATCCTAGTTATGCACTGGCTTACAGTGGATTAGGTTTGGTATACGCCTCGTTGGGCGAAGATGCAAAAGCGGATGCTAACTACAAAAAATCAATAGAATTGCAACCAAGAAGTTCAGAGTCGCACAATAACTATGGTAGTTTTTTGTGCAGCAGAAAACGCTACGATGCGTCTATTCCACATTTTTTAGAGGCGGTAAAGAACCCATTGTATGGCACGCCACACTTGGCCTATGCTAATGCAGGCATTTGTTCTGCGCGTAAAAATGACATAATAAATGCAGAAATTTACTTGAATAAAGCGCTGCAGATACAACCGCTGACGCACTCTGCTGCTACGCAGTTAGCTGAGATTCAATTTAAACGCGGCGATGCGATTACCGCAAAACAAACCTTACAAAATGCATTAGTGGCAAGCCCTGGCGCAGAAACTTTATGGCTTGGTATTAAAATAGCACGTGCGTTGGGCGATAAAGATAATGTTTCTAGTTATGCTTTGCAATTGCGCCAGCAATATCCAAACGCAGAAGAAACGCGCTTATTGTTAAGCGGTAAATAAGTATATTCAATCATTAAACTGCCTAAACATATTGTTTAAATTATGTTGTTTAAAATATTAAGGTGACATTATGGCACGCAAACAAAAAAATACGTTTGATATACCAACGTTGCAAGATGCTGTGGTAGCCCCAGTCGCTACTGAACAAGCCTCAGATAATGCTAATTACAGTCGTTCGCGTTGTGGTGGCGCCTTGCGTCAAGCACGAGAGGCGCAAGGTTTATCCGTACAAGATGTAGCCAGCAAACTCAGACTAGGGCCTAAGCAAATTGAGGCGATAGAAGCTGATCATTTTGCCATGTTGCCAGAGCCAACCATTGTGCGTGGCTTCATTCGAAATTATGCCAAGCAGCTCAAAATAAATGCTGATCCTTTGCTGGATGCTTATGCAGTGATTGTGCCGCGCAACACCCACCATGAGTTGATACTAAAACCTGCGACTAATATGCAGGTGACTGGTGGCGACAAACCTAAAACAGCTAGTTATATTTGGGCTGGTCTGGCTTTATTATGCGCCGTGGGAGCATGGTTGTTTTATCAAAATTATATTGAAAAACCTAGCCCGACTAAGCCTAGCGTGAACATGGAAAGCAGTTTAGAGCCTTTGCCAGAGCCTGCATTGCCAGCCGCTGAGCGCGTGCCAGCATTGCAAGCTTCTACAGAAATCACTTTACCAGTAGCAGCTGACGTTGCATTGCCTGGGGCTACCGTAGATCTTACTGTGCCAGCTTCTCCGAATGACGCGCCAGTTACAGCGTTGCCTATGGTTGCTGCATCTGCATTGCCTGTCGAGATGACTCCTGAGGCCTCGCTTGCCCCAATAGGCTTAGCTAAGCTTGAATTTAGTGCTAACCAAGAAACTTGGGTAGGCATTGTTGATGCAGAGGGAAAATTAATTTACGACAAAATTATTTTCGCTGGAAGTCGCGAAACGATACAAGCCAAGCTGCCATTAAATATCACAGTGGGTAACGCAGGTGCTACCAGTTTAAATATGAATGGCAAG
>JANNWI010000256.1:0-3714 GCA_031414715.1 Methylophilaceae bacterium
TTGTTGAAATCCAGTTCGGCTTGTTTAACTTCAGCTAATTTTCTATCGCGTAAAGTGCTGTCATTCACCGATGCTGCCACGAAAGCCTCGTTAACTGCAGCAAATGCATCTACCGAGTACAAAGGCGGTGGCAAAATATCCGCACGCAGCTCATCGTTAGCTTTAATTTTGTTATAAACTGGCCCGTTAACCCGCACTTGACTAATAACATAGAACGCCAAGGCTATAAAAATAATCAACCCAATGACTGGAATAAGTACTTGGCGATAACTACTGCTGGCACCAGCGGATGCAGTTGACGAAGCTTTTCCTGTAAACTTTTGTATAATTTTTGCAGGTAAATCTTTCATATTAAATGCCATTTTTAATCCCTTTTAAGCTCAAATTAATACTATTTATACTTTTGTCATTGGTTAATTTAAATGTAAATTTATCAATTAAATGACGTAAGGTGTTGCAAATTCTTTAGAGCGAACTAACTTGTCGCAATCTAGCATGTGCCATACGCGGTTCTCATCATCTTGGTAAGTTTGCGCTTTTAAACAGGCACCTTCTTCGGCTTCTAACTCGTGCAACTTCATCTCGTTAATATTGCGCAAACCTATCATTTTTTCCACCACAAATGCCACATTACTAGATACCGTATCGCTAATCAGCAGCAAACGTGTATTAGATGAAAGGGTGGTAAATTTAGCCTCTAACATTTGTGCAATATCATTCACTGCGTACAACACGCCGCGCACATTAGCTACCCCCAAAAACCAAGACTTTACAATAGGTACAGGGTGAATTTCGGCTACAGGTAAAGTCTCAGATATTTCTTGCAAGTTTATCAGCACATTTTTACTACCAATAACCACCCCTAAATAACCCGCAGATGACTCGGCACCTGCTTTTTTAGCATTTTCTAACCGAGCTAATATGCTAGTTTGGTATTCACGTAATTGCGACTGTTTAGACATAAAATTGAGTTAGCCAGCTATCATGCTAGCTTAATTTGGCAATCAAGGCTTTTAGTTCATCTTTGGAAGCAGGTTTTAAAATACAGCCCTTTGCGCCCATTTTTTCTGCCCAAGCATGATCGGTCACCTGCAGCTTGCCAGAACACAAAATGACTGGGATTTTTGCTGTTGCTGGGTCTTTAGTTAGCGTGCGCGTGGCTTGAAAGCCAGTTAAGCCCGTCATAATAATATCCATAATAATGAGGTCTGGCGCAATCTCTGCAGCGCGCTCTATGCAAGCCTCGCCACTTTCCAAGCCAACAACTTGATAGCCAGCTGTCTCTAGCATTTCAGTTAAATAAAATCTGTCTGTTGCTGAATCATCTACGATTAAAATTTTATTAATTGCCATCACTAACCCCTTAAAAATTATCTACTTGCTAACGTAAGCGTTAACCGCGTCTATTAATGTATCTTGCGTAAAAGGCTTGGTGAGATATTGGTCGGAGCCTGCCATGCGGCCGCGAGCACGATCAAACAAGCCATCTTTACTCGACAACATAATGACTGGAGTGGCACTGAATTTTGCATTGCGCTTAATCAGCGCGCATGTTTGGTAACCGTCTAAACGCGGCATCATGATATCCACAAAAATTACCTGTGGCAGTTGATCAGCAATTTTCGCCAGCGCATCAAAGCCATCTTCAGCCAAAATAACCTCACAGCCAGCAGATTTTAAAAAAATCTCTGCACTACGCCGTATAGTGTTGCTGTCATCAATCACCATGACCTTTGTACCAGCTAAATTTACTTGCGCCAATTGCGTTCCCTTCAATTTAACATCACGCTTTGACAAAAATTGTCACTTTTTATCAAAAAACATACTCATTTGCGCCACTAAAACATTACAAGCATCTTTTGTGCCCAGTCAGTCCTAAATGCGGTTAAACATGCACTTACACTAACATTACTGTACAAAAAATAAATTTGGTATGAACGTTGCTAGCTTTTAACCAGCTATTAGCAAGTTATTTTAAATAGCTTGGTAACATCAGAACAAAATATGACATTTTTTAAAATAAAATGCAACACTTACATGATATTTGTAATAATATACTTTAACAATAATAAATATAGGCTGTAATTTACACGGAATAGAATGTAAATTTATCGATACAAGACATTTATAAAGTTAGGGTCTCAATTAATGATTATTAGACAAGAGTCTGTAGATTCAAAACTGGCGCTGAAGGATTTGCCTAGCACTTCTCCGCTTCCAAGCGCTAATTTAGTATTAGTATTTGGCTCGATGAAGCGCTTTAATGAAGGCAAGCTGCAAGGCTTTTTAAAATCGCGCTACCCTGCAGCACAATTAGTTGGATGCACCACATCGGGTGAAATTAGCCCAAGCGGGGTATTTGACGATAGCATTCAAATTACCGCCATTCAATGGGAAAAAACCATACAGCGTGTGGCGCAAACAAAAATGTCTGGCATGCTCAATTCCTTCGAAGCAGCCGTTGGTTTAGCCAAGCAACTAAAAGCAGATAGCTTGCGCACGGTACTGGTGATTTCTGATGGATTAAATGTCAACGGATCTGAGCTATTAAAAGGCTTTCAAAGCGTGTTAGGTGATGTGCCGATTGTCGGTGGCTTAGCGGGAGATGGAGGCGCGTTTGTTAATACTTTACAGCTATTCAACGAAACCATATCTAATAAACAAGTCATTGCTGTTGGTTTGTATGGCAACGCATTAATCACATCTAGCGGCGCATTAGGTGGCTGGAAACCGTATGGCCCACCGCGCAAAGTGACTAGGTCTGAGAAAAATGTGGTGTTTGAAATGGACGGCAAACCTGCATTGCCATTGTACAGAATGTATATTGGCGAGGCGTTTGCACGCGGCTTGCCTGGTTCTGGTTTAAAATTTCCATTAGCGGTGATTGAAGAAGGCAAGCGTGAGGTTGAAAAAATTCGCACCTTATTGGCAATTGATGCAGCGGCCAATAGTTTAACCTTTGCTGGCAATGTGGAAGAAGGTGAAACCGTACGTTTGTGCCAAACTAACCACGATAGATTGGTAGAGGGCGCTGGTAATGCAGCTAATTTAGTGATGGATGGTTTAGGCAACACCAAAACTAACCAAGTTGGCTTAGCGCTCTGTGTAAGCTGCGTTGGCCGCAAAGGTGTTATGGCTGAGCTAGTGGGCGATGAAGTAAAACTTGTGCAGCAAATTTTAGGTCCGCAGACCAGTGTAGCAGGCTTTTACTCATATGGCGAACTTGCGCCACGCCCCAACACGACCGATAGCGTATTGCACAACCAAACCATGACCATTGGCTATTTAAGCGAGAATTTATTAGCTTAAACCTAATTTAAGCCAATATTTAATTGTTTTAAAGCAAAAGCACTTGTTCCAAGCAGGTGCTTTTTGTTTTATGATAACAGTATTGGATTTTAATAATATGATACGCAAAATCGCAAATAGAAAAGGAAACAATCATGGCAAATACCGTCACCCTTAAAGGCAACCCAGTGGATGTTGCAGGCAATCTACCTAAAGTGGGTAGCACTGCACCAAACTTCACATTAGTAGATAAAGCATTGGCAGATGTCACATTAGATAACTTTGCTGGCAAACGCAAAGTCATGAATATATTCCCTAGTGTAGACACGCCCACATGCGCGGCATCGATACGTGCGTTTAACAAACATGCTGCCAGCATGGATAACACAGTGGTATTGAATATTTCAGCCGACTTGCCATTTGCGC
>JANNWI010000257.1:0-11694 GCA_031414715.1 Methylophilaceae bacterium
TTACTCACTTTTTTACTGATTCACGCCGTGCCTGGCGACCCAGTGGAAGTGATGTTGGGAGAATCGGCCAGCAGTGCAGACCGCGAAACATTGCGCACAGAACTTGGGCTAAATCAGCCATTAATCACACAATTTGGCCATTATTTAAGCAAACTTGCGCAGGGCGATTTAGGTCAATCTATTCATACTAAAACGCCAATTATTGAGCTAATTAAAACGCGTTATCCTGCCACGCTTAAATTAGCACTTTTATCGCTGATTATTGGGTTGGTAATCGGTATTCCGCTGGGTATTTACGCTGCTTTAAAAGCGAATCGTTGGCAAGATTTTGTGGTAACTATCGTATCGGTGCGCTTATCTGCCATGCCTGCATTTTGGCTAGGGCCAATGCTGATGCTAATTTTTGCGGTATGGCTGGGTTGGTTGCCTGTCAGCGGCATGGAATCTAATAGGTCGATTATTCTGCCCGCCATCACTTTGGGTTTTGGTTTAAGCGCAATACTTACGCGCATGACGCGTACGAGTTTGCTGGAAGTGCTGAATGATGATTTTATCCGTACCGCGCGCGCCAAAGGTTTGTCGGAGCCAACTGTGATTGTGCGTCATGCGTTGCGCGCAGCTTTGTTACCTATTATCACGATTGTTGGCCTGCAAATGGGTAGTTTACTGGCTGGCACGGTTATTACCGAAACGATATTTAGCTGGGATGGTATTGGACGTTTATTGGTTGAAAGCATTGAAAAGCGCGATTATCCTGTCACACAAGCATGCGTGTTGGTAGTGGCACTGAGTTATGTTTTAGTGAATGTGGCAACGGATATTTTGTATCGATTTGCAGATCCGCGTGTGCGGGCGGCTGTGTGAAGGCAAGTGCATGAAAAAATTCGCAGCAGGCATATTATTGTTTTGGCTAGCAGCTGTTTTGATTGGCTTACTTTTTGGCTTGCATGGTAACCACATTGATTTAAACGCTATCCTCGCCACGCCTAGCGCCCAGCATTGGTTTGGCGCGGATGATTTAGGCCGCGATATTTTGGCGCGTATTCTAAAAGGCGTGCAGGTTTCGTTTTTTGTGGCAGTTTTTGTCACGCTTATTACCATGACAATTGGCGTGCTGATTGGCTTGCTGGCAGGATTCTATGGCGGAAAAATCGACGCTTTTTTGATGAAGATTACTGATGTTTTCTTGGCTTTTCCAGGCATATTATTGGCGATTGCATTTGCCGCAGTGCTTGGCCCTGGCATTGCTAACTTAATGATTGCGCTGTGCATCACGGGCTGGGTGAGTTACGCGCGGCTGGCGCGCGGTCAAACCTTGAGCTTACGCAATCGCCAACATGTGCAAGCCGCAGAATCGCTAGGCGCTGGCGTGCCGCGACTTTTGTTTAAACATATTTTGCCATTGTTGGGTTCTATTTTAATTGTCGAGGCGACTTACAGCTTGGCGAGTATAATGATTGCCGAGGCCAGTTTGTCGTTTCTCGGCTTGGGCATACAAGCGCCCAACGCAAGCTGGGGCGCCATGTTGCGCGATGGTGTGCGCTATATGCTGGTTGCGCCACATTATGTGTTGATTGTTGGTTTAAGCTTGATGAGCTTAATTTTGGCGATTAATTTATTGGGCGATCAACTACGCGATAAATTGGATGTCAGAGCAAACACAACTCATTAAAAAGCGCAGTATGACGATTAAATCTAACAATCCATCAGGCAAGCAATACAAATATTACGACCTGATAATGGCTGCATTTGTTACGGTGCTGGTGTGCTCTAATTTAATTGGCCCAGCTAAGGTAACGCAAATAGATACGCCATTGCTAGGCATGTTGACGTTTGGTGCTGGGGTGCTGTTTTTCCCTATTTCATTTATTTTTGGCGATATTTTAACCGAGGTTTATGGTTATGCTGCATCGCGTCGCGTTATTTGGGCAGGTTTTGCAGGCTTAGCTTTTGCCAGCCTGATGGCTTGGATGATTGTAGCATTGCCGCCAGCGCCGTTTTGGCATAATCAAGCCGCTTATGAAGTGGCTTTTGGCAGCACTTGGCGCATCTCACTGGCGGGTTTAATTGCATTTGCGGTGGGTGAGTTTGTAAATAGCTTTATAATGGCGAAGATGAAGATTTTGACTAGCGGCAAACATCTTTGGCAGCGCACTATAACCAGTACTATTTTTGGCGAAACTGTTGATACGCTGATGTTTGTGCCTTTAGCGTTTTGGAACTCTGGCATAATTCCAAACGATAAAATTCCGCTAATAATTGGCGCACAAATTATTGCAAAAATAAGCGTAGAAATAGCCTTTACTCCCGCAGTGTATAAAGTTGTAGCGTTTTTAAAACGCGCCGAGCATGAAGATTACTACGATAAAAATACCGACTTTAACCCGTTTAAACTTTAATTAATTGAGAATTCGCATTGACTGAAACACTAGTAACAGAAAAATTTAAGACTGAACAAATGGTTGTCTGGCAAGAAAAAGGCAAGCCTAATAGTGCTGTTTGGCAAAGTGAGGCTAATGTGGCACTGCCCAAAAATATTGTTATTGCAGACGACACCACAAACGCCAAGGTGGCATACAAGCAAGTGTGCGAAGGCGCATCACTGCTGTATCGCGGCGATTTTCAAAATGCCAAACAATTATTACAAGCCATTACGCGCAAGTTTGATATTAAGCCAATTCAGCCAGCCGAAAACTTAACACAAGCATTTCACCAGCACCGTGCGCGGCAAATTCAGCGCGCTAGCATCACTAACAAAATTTTAATCGAGCTTAATCACGGTGCATGTGATTTAAAACGTGCGCCCAACACCAAAGAGGCAGTGGCTGGTGCAATGATTGTTAACGCTAAGCTAGATAAAGTAGCGCCCAAAATGCTGTTGTCGCTACGCGAGCTATTAGGTATGGTGGGTGCGCACGAGTGGCGTAAAAAAGGGGTAGCCATTGATGCGCTACCAGCTAATATACATGCGCATTACGGCGTATATAGCCCAATACGTGGCGAATATTTAGAGCTGATTAATACCACCAGTTTAGGCAATGCTAAAACTGCGTTTGACATCGGCACTGGCACGGGCGTTATTGCGGCAATTCTGGTGACGCGTGGCATTAAAGCGGTGATGGCGACCGATAATAGCATTCGCGCATTAAATTGCGCTGCCGAAAATATCGAAAAACTGAATTTGAAGTCTTATATTACGCTAGAGCAAGCCAATTTGTTCCCGAGTGGCCATAAAAAAGCGGATTTAATTGTGTGTAATCCGCCGTGGCTACCCGCCAAAGCCAATGCGCCAATAGAGCATGCGATTTACGACCCCAATAGTGCCATGTTAAAAGGCTTTTTAAGTGGCGTTAAAGCGCATTTAAGCGAAGATGGTGAGGCTTGGCTCATCATGTCGGATTTGGCGGAACACTTGGGCTTGCGCACCAATGAAGAATTAATGAAATGGATTGCAGATGCAAGCTTAACAGTGATTGAAAAGCTGGATATTGTGCCAAAACACGCAAAATCTAGCGACCAATCTGACCCCTTATATCTGGCAAGAAGTAAAGAAATGACTTCCTTGTATCGGTTAAAATAAAGGCTAAATATTTAAAGGTAGTATATGAGTTTAGGCCCTGTTATGTTGGATGTTGTTGGCACAGAGTTAACCGCTGACGACATCAAAAGATTGCAACATCCGCTGGTTGGCGGGGTGATTTTATTTGCGCGTAATTTTGAAAATTGCGCGCAATTAGCTGCCCTGACAGCCAGTATCCATGCGGTTCGCAGCCCACCACTTTTGATTGCTGTGGATCACGAAGGTGGGCGTGTGCAAAGATTTAGAGAAGGTTTTACCAAAATCCCGCCCATGCGTGAGTTGGGCAAAATTTGGGATGCGGATAGGAAAAAAGCCAAAGAATTAGCGGTGCAAGCAGGCTGGATTTTGGCTGCAGAATTGCGTGCGCACGGCGTGGATTTTAGTTTTACGCCTGTGCTGGATATGGATTATGGCGACAGCTTGGTGATTGGCGACCGTGCTTTTCACAATAATGCGCAAGCCATTAATGAGCTGGCATTTAGTTTAATGCAAGGTCTGAAAAAAGGCGGTATGCAGGCGGTTGGTAAGCATTTTCCTGGGCATGGTTTTGTAGTGGCCGATTCGCATGTCAGCATTCCAATAGATGAGCGAAGTTTTGATGAAATTGCGCAAAATGATATGCAGCCTTTTAGGCAAATGATTGATGAAGGTTTGGCGGCGATTATGCCTGCGCATGTGATTTACCCAAAAGTGGACGACAAGCCTGCAGGGTTTTCAGCCAAATGGTTGCAAAAAGTATTACGCGAAAGATTAGGCTTTAATGGCGTTATTTTTAGCGATGATTTAAGCATGGAAGGCGCATCTGTTGGCGGCGACGTGACAACACGCAGCTTGGCCGCGCTTAATGCAGGTTGCGACATGGTGCTGTTGTGCAACCGACCCGATTTGGCCGATGAGCTATTGGAAAAGCTTGAGTGGAAAATGTCTGCACAAAGCATTGTGCGTTTGGCACATATGCACGGCTCCCGCCACCCCGAAACGATGCAGCATTTACAACATAACGCTGAATTTACTACCGCATTGAAACATGTGGCGCAGGTGGGCAAACCCGAGCCTAAATACGAATCTGATTTGTTTGCCTAAAGGCGTATTAATGACTCAAAAAATCACCAAAAAATTAGTTGTTGCCAATTGGAAAATGCACGGCAATCTCAAAAAAAATGCTGTACTACTCACAGCTTTTGTTGAAAAACTAGCTGGCCTAAAATATACGCAAGTGGTTATTTGCGCGCCTTATCCTTACTTGGCTCAATTGCAAAGTATGCTTCAAAATACCGATATTGCTTGGGGTGCACAGAACCTCGCAAAAATGGAAGTAGGTGCTTATACGGGCGAAGTAAGCGCAGAAATGTTGCGTGATTTTGGCGCCAGTTATGTGATTATTGGCCACTCAGAGCGCGCAACTGCGTATTGCGAATCGGATGAAAATATTGCGCAAAAATTTGATGTGGCCAAAAAACATGGTATTACTCCTATTTTATGCGTCGGTGAGACGCTGATAGAGCGTGAAGCGGGTGTGATGGAAATGGTGGTAAGCAAACAGTTAGATGCGATTATTAGGGTTTATGGGGCTAGTATTTTCGCAAATACGGTGATTTCTTACGAGCCTATTTGGGCGATTGGCACAGGTTTGGCCGCCACACCAGAGCAGGCAAAAGCGATGCATTTGTTCATCCGCAATAAAATTGCTGCCTTAAATGTAGAGGCAGCAAGTCAGCTAAAAATACTCTATGGAGGCAGCGTAAACCCACAAAATGCGCTACAATTATACATTGTTGAGAATATCGATGGCGGGCTAATTGGTAAATGCTCGCTTAACGCACAAGAATTTGAAAACATTTGCCAAGCTGCCGAAGCGGCTTCAATCTAAATTGACGAAAAATGTGCAAAACACTCAGTCAATATTATGCTCAATAATATTTCAGCTAAATAGTATTTTAGAAAGACCAGATAGTATTTTAGAAAGATAAGTTACATGGAAAATTTAATCTCAGTGATTCACGTATTGGCCGCCTTGGGCGTTATTGGCCTAGTGTTGTTACAACACGGCAAAGGTGCCGATATGGGTGCAGCTTTCGGTAGCGGCGCATCAGGCAGTTTATTTGGCGTCAGCGGCTCATCAAACTTTATGAGTAAAGCTACGGCGGCTTGTGTGGTAGTGTTTTTCGCCACCAGTTTAACGCTGGCTTATTTGGCTAGCAATCGCGCTGGCAGTGGCAGTGTGGTTAAAGGTGTTGTCAAAACACAATCAACTGCAACAGGGGCTGTGCCTGCTGAAACTAAAACCACCGATACTCAGTCAGAAATAACACTGCCTACTGATAGCACCGCGAAAGACATACCAAATTAATATCTGGACTAACTAATTTGTAGTAATTGCCGTCGTGGTGGAATTGGTAGACACGCAACCTTGAGGTGGTTGTGACTTAGGTCGTGAGAGTTCGAGTCTCTCCGTCGGCACCAATATTAGTACATAAAATAGTATTTACAAAATACTGAAATTAAAAATAAATTTTACGAAATAATTTTGATTTGTAGCCAAAAGCAATAAATTAAAAAATTTGAATTAGGGAAGTCCTTGTGCTGGAAAATTATTTTCCAATTTTGTTGTTCATTTTGGTGGGCCTAGCAGTTGGCTTAGGGCCACTCATCCTCGGTAAAATCTTATCTCCACACAGGCCAGACGCGCAAAAAAACTCGCCCTACGAGTGCGGTTTTGAAGCCTTTGAAGATGCACGCATGAAGTTTGACGTGCGTTATTACTTAGTGGCTATTCTGTTTATTCTGTTTGATTTAGAAATTGCTTTCTTATTCCCGTGGGCGGTAGTCATTCAAGAAATTGGTATGGCAGGCTTTTTAGCCATGATGCTGTTTTTATTTGTACTTGTTGTCGGCTTTATATACGAGTGGAAAAAAGGAGCCTTAGAATGGGATTAGCGGTTGTAAAGGTTAGCCGATGAGCATCGAAGGCGTTTTAGAAAAAGGATTTGTGACGACCAGTTTGGATACGGTGATTAACTACACACGTACTGGCTCTATGTGGCCTATGACCTTTGGCTTGGCCTGCTGCGCGGTAGAGATGATGCATGCGGGTGCGTCGCGCTATGACTTAGACCGTTTTGGTATCGTGTTTCGTGGTAGCCCGCGTCAATCAGATGTGATGATTGTGGCAGGCACGTTGGTGAATAAAATGGCGCCTGCGCTGCGTAAAGTCTACGACCAAATGGCTGAGCCGCGCTGGGTAATTTCAATGGGAAGTTGTGCCAATGGCGGCGGCTACTATCATTATTCTTATGCGGTGGTACGCGGTTGCGACCGTATTGTGCCTGTCGATATTTATGTGCCTGGCTGTCCGCCCACGGCTGAGGCGCTGTTGTTTGGCATTATTCAGCTACAGAAAAAAATTCGACGTACGAATACCATTGCTAGATAGCATTAGAAAATTAAAGCCATGTCGACCAAATTAGCCCTTCTTTCAGCCCAGCTAAAACTTGCCTTAGGTGCGCAAATCAACAAGCTTGATGAGGCATTTGGTGAAGTGACAATTGAATGCAAAGTAGAAAATTTGCTCGCGGTGTGCGCTAAATTGCGTGATCACGCCGAGTTAAAATTTGAGCAATTAATTGATTTGTGTGGCGTTGACTATTCTGAATATAAAGATGGCACTGATTTTGAAAGCGGCGAAGGTACGCGCTACGCTGTGGTGTTGCATTTGCTTTCTGTTTCGTTAAATCAGCGCGTGCGCTTAAAAGTGTTTGCAGTGGATGATGATTTCCCTGTGCTGCCCTCGCTGGTCGATATTTGGCCAGTCGCTAATTGGTATGAGCGTGAAGCCTTTGATCTGTTTGGGCTTATGTTTGAAAATCATCCTGATTTACGCAGAACTCTCACCGATTAGGGCTTTGTAGGCCACCCGTCCCGCAAAGATTTCCCCATGATTGGCAACGTAGAAATGCGCTACGATCCCGAGCAGCAACGGGTGATATACCAACCTGTTTCTATCGATATGCGCAATAATGTGCCGCGTGTGATTCGTGATGAAGGAGCGCACTCTTAATGGCTGAAATTCATAATTACACCATGAACTTTGGCCCGCAGCACCCAGCTGCGCATGGCGTATTACGCTTGGTGCTAGAGCTAGATGGCGAGGTGATTCAGCGTGCTGATCCGCACATTGGCTTGCTACATCGCGCCACAGAAAAACTCGCAGAAAATCGTACTTATTTGCAAAGCATTCCCTACATGGATCGCTTGGATTACGTGTCGATGATGGCAAACGAGCATGCCTATGTGATGTGCATCGAGAAAATGCTAGGCTTAGAAGTACCTATTCGAGCGCAATATATTCGAGTGATGTTCGACGAAATTACCCGTATTTTGAATCACCTATTATGGTTAGGCGCGCATGCGCTAGATGTGGGCGCGATGACAGTGTTTTTATATGCTTTCCGCGAGCGCGAAGATTTGTTTGATGTGTATGAGGCTGCCTCTGGCGCACGCATGCATGCTGCGTACTATCGTCCTGGTGGTGTGTATCGTGATTTACCGAATCGTATGCCACAGCACGAAATGACTAAGTTTAGAAGTGCAAAAGAAATCAGCAAGCTAAATGAAAATCGCCAAGGCTCGTTGCTGGATTTTATTGAAGATTTTACCAATCGCTTCCCCACTTATGTAGATGAATACGAAACTTTACTCACCGATAATCGCATATGGAAGCAGCGTACCGTGGGCGTCGGCGTGGTATCGCCAGAGCGCGCATTGGCGCTGGGTTTCACGGGGCCGATGTTGCGCGGTAGTGGCGTGGAATGGGACTTGCGTAGAAAGCAACCTTACGAGGTTTATTCTGATCTAAAGTTTGACATTCCTATTGGCGTCAATGGTGATTGCTACGACCGCTACTTGGTGCGCATAGAAGAATTCAGGCAGTCGAATAACATTATCAAGCAGTGTATTGGTTGGCTACGTGCTAACCCTGGGCCAGTGATTACCACCGATAACAAAGTGGCACCGCCAGACCGTGAAGGCATGAAAACCAATATGGAAGACATGATTCACCACTTTAAATTGTTCACCGAGGGCTTTCATGTACCAGCGGGCGAGGCTTATGCGGCGGTGGAACATCCGAAAGGTGAATTTGGCATATATATGGTGTCGGATGGTGCGAATAAACCTTACCGCTTAAAAATTCGCGCACCTGGTTTTGCACATATTTCTGCCCTTGATGAAATGACGCGTGGCCATATGATTGCGGATTTGGTCGCAATTATTGGAACACAAGATATTGTTTTTGGAGAAATCGATCGCTAGTATGTTGAGTCAAGAGGCTATCAAAAAAATAGATTACGAAATCACCAAATACCCGGGTGATCAACGACAGGCGGCGGTGATGGCTGCGCTGCGCATTGTGCAAACCGAGCGCGGTTGGTTATCGCAAGCCTGCATTAGTGACGTCGCTGCGTATTTACGTATGCCAGAAATTGCCGCGATGGAAGTCGCGACTTTTTATAATATGTACGATTTAGAAAATGTTGGTAAATATAAAATTACCATTTGCACTAATATTTCTTGCATGTTGCGCGATTCCGACACCATCGTTAACCATTTACAAAATAAACTGGGCGTTGGTTTTAACGAAGTGACTGCAGATGGACAATTTTGTTTAAAAGAAGGTGAATGCATGGGCGCTTGCGGCGGTGCACCGTTGATGACAGTGAATAATCACACTATGCATGAGTTTTTAACGCCCGAGCGTGTGGATGATATTTTGGAAGGCTTGAAATAATGCTAACAACTTCAAGCAAAATAACTTCAAAAGCAGCTAAAACTGCCTCGCCTGTTATGACAGATCTTAAAGGACAAACCTTACTTACTTTACGTACTTTAACTGAGGATAATCCTGCTTCACTGGCCGCTTACGAAAAATTAGGTGGTTACGTGCAGCTTAAAAAAATTGTGGCCGAAAAAACTAAAGCGGTAGATATTATTAACCAAGTTAAACTATCAGGCTTGCGCGGGCGCGGTGGTGCTGGCTTTCCCACAGGCCTAAAGTGGAGCTTTATGCCGCGCTATTTTGATGGCACAAAATATTTAGTTTGCAATAGCGATGAAGGCGAACCAGGCACTTTTAAAGACCGCGATATTTTGCGCTATAACCCGCATCAGTTGATTGAAGGCATGGCGATTGCCGCATATACATTGGGCGCGCGCGTGGGCTATAACTATATTCATGGCGAAATTTGGCAAGATTACGAAACGTTTGAAGCCGCGCTGCACGAAGCCAAAGCCGCCGGTTATTTGGGCGAAAATTTATTTGGCACAAACTTTAGTTTTGATTTGTATGCGGTACATGGTTACGGCGCATATATTTGTGGCGAAGAAACCGCGCTGATTGAATCGATTGAAGGCAAAAAAGGTCAGCCACGGTTTAAGCCGCCGTTTCCAGCCAGTTACGGCGTGTTTGGCAAGCCTACCAATGTCAATAATACCGAAAGTTTTGCGTCTATTCCGTGGATTTTACAGCATGGCGGTGAAGCCTTTGCAGCGTTGGGCGTGCCGAATTCTGGCGGTACTAAGTTGTTTTCTGTGTCTGGCCATGTAGAAAAGCCGGGTAATTTTGAGGTAAAAATGGGTACCACTTTTGCCGATTTACTTAACATGGCAGGCGGTGTTTGGAAAGGCCGTAAACTGAAAGCGGTGATTCCTGGAGGCCCCTCTACCGCAGTGATGACAGCTGAAATGATACAAAATGCCACCATGGATTACGATGGCTTAAGCAAAGCAGGTTCTAGCCTAGGTGCGGGCAGCATGATTGTGATGGACGAAACGACTTGCATGGTCAAAACACTGAAAAGATTATCCTACTTTTTTTATGAAGAAAGCTGCGGTCAATGCACACCATGTCGCGAAGGTACCGGCTGGGTTTATCGCGTTATTTCTCGTATTGTTGATGGCAACGGCAAAATGGAAGATTTGGATTTATTGACAGACGTTAGTAGCAATATTTCTGGCCGTACCATTTGTGCGCTGGGCGATGCTGCAGCAACGCCAGTCATTAGCTTTATTAAGCATTTCAGGCCAGAGTTTGAGTATTATATTCAGCATGGCAAAAGCATGATTGAGCAAGATTCACTGCAAGCGAGTGGCATTGACCGTACTATGGTTAATGAACATCTAAGTGGATCAAAGTTAAGTGGAGAAAAAGTACTATCAGCACGTGTTTATGCGAAAGATGGCAGCGATAAATTTGGAGCTGAGCCCAATGGTTAATATTGAAATAGACGGCAAAGCACTCCAAGTCGAATCCGGCACCACCATTATTGATGCGGCAGATGCCGTAGGCGTAGCAATACCGCGTTTTTGCTATCATAAAAAATTATCGGTTGCTGCCAATTGCCGTATGTGTTTGGTGCAAGTGGAAAAATTTGCCAAGCCTTTACCTGCTTGCGCCACGCCCGTGGCCGATGGTATGAAGATTTTCACACGCAGTAAAGAAGCGGTAGAAGCACAAAAAAGTGTGATGGAGTTTTTGCTAATCAATCATCCTTTAGACTGCCCAATTTGCGATCAAGGTGGTGAGTGTGATTTGCAGGATATTGCAGTGGCTTATGGCACTAGTGGCTCAAGATACACAGAAGAAAAGCGCGTGGTGTTTAACAAAAATATTGGCCCATTAATTAGCACCGATATGACGCGCTGCATTCAATGTACGCGCTGTGTACGCTTTTTAAAAGAAGTGGGCGGCATGCAAGAGCTAGGTTTAGTTGGCCGTGGTGAGCATGTGGAAATTACGGCTTATGTGGATAAAAGTGTCAATTCTGAATTAAGCGGCAACATTATTGAATTATGCCCAGTGGGTGCGCTTACCAGCAAACCATTTCGCTATTCCGCTAGAAGTTGGGAGTTGACGCGTAGGCCGAGTATCGCACCGCATGATGGGCTAGGCTCGCACATTGAAGTGCATGTAAAAGATAACAAAGTCATGCGCGTGCTGCCGCGTGAAAAAGAAAGTATTAATGAGTGCTGGCTATCAGATAGAGATAGATATTCATACGAAGGTTTAAATAGCCCAGACCGCCTCATAGCACCCATGATTAAACACAATGGCGTCTGGC
>JANNWI010000258.1:0-2835 GCA_031414715.1 Methylophilaceae bacterium
GAAAATCATTACTCATTTTATCAATTTCATCGAGTACAAATAAAGGGTTCTTGCTACCAACTTTATTTAAGTTTTGAACGATACGTCCCGGCATTGAACCGATATACGTGCGTCGATGCCCGCGAATTTCCGCTTCATCGCGCACTCCACCTAGCGCCATGCGGATAAATTTACGATTAGTGGCTTTGGCAATACTTTGCCCTAGCGATGTTTTACCAACGCCAGGCGGACCTACCAAGCATAATATTGGTGCTTTAAGTTTACCAACACGCTGCTGCACCGCTAAATATTCCACAATACGCTCTTTTACCTTCTCAAGCCCGTAGTGATCCGCGTCTAAAATATCCATCGCTGATTGTAAATCTTTGCTAATTTTGGTTTTACGCTTCCAAGGCAATCCAACCAAAGTGTCAATATAGTTGCGCACCACAGAGGCTTCAGCAGACATTGGCGACATCATTTTGAGTTTTTTCAACTCGGCACCCACCTTGGCATGCGCTTCTTTACTCATCCCAGAGTTTTTAATGCGCGCTTCAAGCTCATCCATCTCAGCGTTTTCATCTTGTTCGCCCAGCTCTTTTTGAATGGCTTTGACTTGCTCATTCAAATAATATTCGCGCTGACTTTTCTCCATTTGGCGCTTTACACGACCGCGAATACGCTTTTCGACTTGCAAAATATCAATTTCAGATTCCATTAAATGCAGCAAATGTTCTAAACGCTCAGTCACGCTGAGCATTTCCAGAATTTTCTGTTTTTCGTCGAGCTTCAAGGTTAGATGCGCAGAAATAGTGTCTGCCAAACGACCTGCATCGTTAATGGTGGCCAATGATGCCAAAATTTCAGGTGGAATTTTTTTATTCAGCTTAACGTATTGATCAAACTGCGTAAAAACAGTACGCATGAGCGCTTCGGTCTCACTTTCATCTTCAATAGGATCGTCAATTTTTTCTGCTTTAGCTAAAAAACATTCCTCAGTTTCTACAAATTCAGAAACGCGCACCCGGTGCAGGCCTTCTACCAACACTTTTACCGTACCATCAGGCAATTTTAACATTTGCAACACAGTAGCAAGCGTACCGATTTCGTATAAGTCTTCGGCGTCAGGCTCATCCTTGTTGGCCGATTTTTGTGCAACCAGCAAGATTTGCTTATTGCCATCGGATGCGATTTCTAAGGCTTTTACAGATTTAGTGCGGCCAACAAATAATGGAATCACAAGATGTGGGTACACCACAACATCGCGCAATGGCAGCAGCGGCATCAAACCGTGTTGGTCTGGAGTTGGATTTTTTGGAAAAGCTTGTTCAATCATAAAATACTTTCAAATTCACACGAGCAAACTACCCGATGTTTATAAGTTGGGAACAAACTTTGATACTTCAAGGGCTAAAGTTAAGCTAATCGCTTATAAACACTATAAACCAGCTAGTTTTAATTGCAATAGCCTAAACTGGTAATGCGCTGGTTTAGTGGATTGCGGGTAAACAGTGTTGCTAAGTTGATAAACCTGAGCAAGTAGAATTAACATGAATTGATAGGCTTGGCTTGAATTAATACAGCTGGCTAACTTAGTTAATTAGCGTTTTCGGCTACTTTTGGTACTTCTAATTTTGGTGCATCTTGGTAAATCATAATTGGTTGCGATTCTCCGAGGATAGTACCTTCGTCAATCACCACTTTACTTAAGTTTTCAATCGATGGCAAATCGTACATCACTTCTAATAAAGCGTGCTCCATAATCGATCGCAAGCCGCGCGCGCCAGTTTTGCGCTCTAGCGCTTTTTTAGCAATGACATGCAAGGCAGATTCTCTAAACTCTAAATCTACACCTTCCATTTTGAATAGCTTGATGTATTGCTTGGTTAATGCATTTTTCGGCTCAGTTAATATCGTCATTAACGCGGCTTCGTCTAGTGTTTCTAGCGTTGCCACCACAGGCAAACGACCTATAAATTCTGGAATTAAACCGAATTTAATCAAATCTTCAGGTTCAACTTGTTGCAGTATTTTACCTATGTCGTTAGCATCTTCTTTACTTTTAACTTCTGCGCCAAAGCCAATACCGCCCTTTTCAGAGCGTCTGCGAATCACTTTATCTAAGCCATCAAACGCACCACCACAGATAAACAAGATGTTTGTCGTGTCTAGCTGCACAAACTCTTGATTAGGATGCTTACGACCGCCTTGAGGGGGCACAGATGCTACTGTACCTTCTATAAGTTTAAGTAATGCTTGTTGCACACCCTCACCAGACACATCTCGCGTAATTGAAGCATTTTCAGATTTGCGCGAAATTTTATCCACTTCGTCGATATAAACGATGCCGCGCTGTGCTTTTTCAACGTCGTAATCACATTTTTGCAGCAGCTTTTGCATGATATTTTCGACGTCTTCTCCCACGTAGCCAGCTTCAGTAAGTGTAGTCGCGTCAGCCATCACAAAAGGCACATCCAACATTCGCGCCAGTGTTTGTGCCAGCAAAGTTTTGCCTGAGCCAGTTGGGCCGATGAGTAAAATATTACTTTTTTGAATTTCAACGTCATCTTTCACAGTATTTTGTGAAATATGATTGTGACCAAGACGTTTGTAATGATTATAAACTGCTACTGACAGGTTCTTTTTCGCATGTGTTTGACCAATCACGTATTGATCTAAAATGGCACAAATTTCTTGTGGTGTGGGCAAAGATTTATCGGTAGATTTAATATCGGTAAGGCTTTGTACTTCTTCTTTGATGATGTCGTTGCATAAATCAACACATTCATCGCAAATAAATACAGATGGACCTGCAATCAGTTTTTTGACTTCATGCTGACTTTTGCCGCAAAAAGA
>JANNWI010000259.1:0-5206 GCA_031414715.1 Methylophilaceae bacterium
CCCCTAAATCTACTTGATTACGCAGGCCTAGCTTTGTTTGTATTTGGCTTTTTGTGGGAAAGTTTAGCTGACGTGCAACTAAGTCGCTTTAAAGCGAATCCTAGCAACAAAGGAAAAGTGTTGAACACCGGCTTATGGCGTTATAGCCGACATCCCAATTATTTTGGTGAATGTTGTGTGTGGTGGGGGTTTTACTTATTTGCTTTAGCTGGTGGCGCGTGGTGGGCAATTATCTCACCCATTTTAATGACGCTATTGTTGCTGAAAGTGTCTGGCGTAAGCTTGTTGGAAAGTACCATCACAGAGCGTCGCCCTGCTTATGCAGAATATATTAAAAATACTAACGCGTTTTTTCCATGGATTTCAAGAAAGGTATTGCCAAAATAATGAATAAATTTATTCTAGCTTGCTGTCTAATATTGATAGCGCCTTTATTACACGCTAAAGAGTGGGCATTTGATGTGTTTTTAGATAAAAGTAAAATTGGTACGCACACCTTTACATTTAATGACAACACACTAACCTCTAAAGCTAAATTCAATGTAAAAGTACTGTTTATTGAGGCTTATAAATACGACCATAGCGCCACCGAGCAATGGGCTGGCAATTGCTTAATAGCACTAGAAGCAAATACGGTTGAAAATAAGGTGGTGACAAAAGTTAGTGGTAAATTAGAGGCTGATACGTTTAATATTAAAAATGGCAACAATACGCAAACTCTACCTAGCTGCCCAATGACATTTGCCTACTGGAACCCTAAGATAGTTGAGCAAAAACAATTGCTTAACCCACAAAATGCTGAGTATTTAGACACAGTCATCACCAAGCTTGGCACGGCCACAATTGATGTGAAAGGAAAACAGACTGAGACCACGCACTTTAAAATAATTGGCACATTAAAGGGTACCAAAAAGCTGAATATTGAGTTGTGGTATAACCAAAATAATGAGTGGGTGGCACTTAAATCTGTAACGCCTGAGGGTTACAACATTGTTTACAAGCTTAAATGAGGTAGCTATGCTTAAATTGATTAAATATAGCTGTTGGCTTGTAAGCTTTATACTTTTGACTGGATGCGCGAGCAATAAAATGACAGAAATACCCTTAGTAAAGCAGGTTGATTTACCAAGATTTATGGGTGATTGGTATGTGATTGCGGTGATTCCTACCGCAATTGAAACCGAGGCCTACAACCCTATTGAAAATTACAAACTGAACGATGACAGCACTATTGCCACCACCTTTACCTTTAACAAGGGTGCATTTGATGGCAAAGCCAAAAAGTATGAACCTAAAGGATTCGTTCGCCCAGATACCAATAATGCTTTGTGGAGTATGCAGTTTATCTGGCCCATTAAAGCAGAGTTTCGTATTGCGTATTTAGATCCCAACTACCAACACACCATCATTGCCCGCAATGCACGCGATTATGTTTGGCTGATGGCGCGTACACCACAAATTGGTGATGCTGAGTACGGAAAATTGACTGCATTAATCAAAAGTTGGGGCTACGACATGAGTAAGCTAGTGAAATCGCCACAACAAACTTTAATAGAGCGTATGAAGTAGAAAAACAGTATGTTAAAACGCCTTAATTCGCTGCTTACTTCTTTGTTTGGCTGGCTAGATAACAGCCATTACGATGCGAATACCATTGCGGCAGAAAATCAAATCGATTGGCCAAGAGTTATACCATTTGTCGCTATACATTTGGCTTGTTTTGGCATTATTTACGTGGGTTTCAGCTGGTTTGCGCTGCTGTTTGCGTTGGTTTTATACGTGTTACGCATGTTTGCGATTACGGCCTTTTATCATCGTTACTTTTCACACAAAGCATTTAAAACTTCTCGAATTGGTCAATTTGTCTTTGCAGTATTAGGTGCAACTGCCGTACAACGTGGCCCATTGTGGTGGGCATCGCATCACCGTAACCATCATGCACATTCAGATGAGTCGATAGATGCGCATTCGCCGCACCAGCACGGCTTTTTGTGGAGCCACATTGGTTGGTTTTTATCCAGAGCCAACTTCTCTACACAACTAGACCGCGTGAAAGAATTAGCACACTTTCCTGAATTACGTTTTCTAGATCGCTTTGATGTCATTATACCCATTGCCCTGGGAGCCAGTATCTATGCGCTTGGTGAGGCATTAAAAATTACAGAACCTGGCTTGCAAACGAATGGCTTACAATTATTTGTATGGGGCTTTATTCTTTCTACGGTATTGTTGTATCACGGCACATTTTGCGTGAATTCGTTGGCGCATGTATGGGGTAAGCGCCGTTATGCGACGCGCGATCACAGTCGTAATAACGCATTGATTGCGCTAATAACATTAGGTGAAGGTTGGCACAACAATCATCACCACTTTCCTGGTGCAGCTAAACAAGGGTTTTATTGGTGGGAAATTGATTTTACCTATTACGGTCTGCGGGTATTGGCAGCATTAGGTATTATTTGGGATTTAAAAACTGTGCCAATTGCAATTAAAAGTGCGCACATTAAAAAATAATTAACGATGAAGATTGCAATCATAGGCTCTGGCATTGCCGGCAATACCCTCGCCCATCATCTACACAAAAATCACGATATTGTCGTATATGAGGCCAACAGCCACATCGGCGGTCACACACATACGCATGACATTACCATTGAAGGTAAAGATTATTCCGTAGACACTGGTTTTATTGTATTTAATGACAGGACTTATCCCGAGTTTATTAGCATGCTAGAAAGCCATAAAGTTGCTTGGCAGCCCAGCAATATGAGTTTTAGTGTGCGCTGTGAAGCGACTGGCTTAGAATATAATGGTACCACGTTAAATAGTTTGTTTGCCCAACGCAGCAACTTGTTTAAACCCAGCTTTTACCTAATGATTCGGGATATTTTACGCTTCAATAAAACCTCACTGGCGCTGTTAAGTAACGGCGATGAAATATCAATGGGCGACTATCTACTGCAAAATAATTATGGTCAGCGTTTTATCAATCAATATATTATCCCAATGGGTGCGGCTATATGGTCAACTGATGCGGCACAAATGTTGCAATTTCCAGCACGATTTTTTGTGCGATTTTTTCATCATCATGGTATGTTAAGTGTGAATGATCGGCCGCAATGGCGCACCATTACTGGTGGTTCAGCTAGGTATGTTGAAGCCATCACTGCCACGTTTAAACATAAAATCAAGCTTAATACACTAGTAAAGAGTGTACAGCGTAGTGCAACACAGGTAGATATTTACTTAGCCAATGGTGAAAAAGAGACTTTTGACTACGTATTTTTTGCTTGTCATAGTGACGAAGCTTTACGCATGCTGCAAGATGCAACGCCTGCAGAAACCGATATTTTAGGCGCTATTCCTTACCAACAAAATACTGTCTATTTGCACACTGATGCCAGCTTAATGCCCAAGCGCAAACTAGCATGGGCAGCATGGAACTACCATTTGCCAGCAAAACCAACTAGCAAAGTTGCTGTGACTTACAATATGAACATCTTGCAAAATATTGATTGCCCGCATGCCATTTTAGTCACGCTCAATCATACTGAAAACATTGATTCCAGCAAAATAATTAAGCGCTTGCAATATACACACCCTATTTACACCTTGGCAGGTGCAGCTGCACAGGCAAGACATGCGGAGATTAGCGGACAAAACCGCACAGGCTTCGCTGGCGCTTATTGGCTAAATGGCTTTCATGAAGACGGTGTAAAAAGTGCGTTGGCAGCGCTGCAACATTTTGATAAATTTGCAGCTAATGCATAGTCGCATCTACACTGGGTGGGTAGCGCACCAAAGATTCGCACCAAAAAAACATGGTTTTAAATACCGTGCATTCATGATGTATTTAGATTTAGACGAATTGCCCACTTTATTTAAAAATAGCTTATTTTGGTCATATAACAAAGCCAATATCGCTAGCTTTAAACGCGCAGATTATTACGGTGACCCACAAAAATCACTCAAAAATGAAATTAGCGATTTAATCTATGCTGCTACAGACCAATATCCACGCGGTGCTGTGCGCTTGCTTACCAATATGCGCTATTTTGGCCATTGTTTTAATCCTGTTAGTTTTTATTATTGCTTTGAGGCGGATGGCAAAAACTTGCAGGCAATTGTGACGCATATTACAAACACGCCGTGGGGTGAAGATTACGCCTACGTACACGACTATACTAATCAAAACAGCATAGAAAAAATAACTAAGAATACAAAAAATGGCGAGATTACTGCGTTTAAGTTAGATAAAAAATTTCACGTTTCACCATTTATGCCAATGGAAATTTCCTACGATTGGGCGTTTAAACTGCACCAAAATCAACTATTTGTACACATGAAAAATTATCAGCAAACCAATGATATTACTAGCGAAATTTTTAACGCTACTTTGGCTTTACAAGCACAAGAAATTACGCCTAACGCATTGAATTTACTGCTTATTCAATACCCATTAATGACGATGAAAGTAGTAGTAGGCATCTACTGGAACGCGCTATTACTATGGCTAAAAGGCATACCCTTTTATTCGCACCCCGCAACCAACAGCAAAGATTAAAAAACTCATGGAAACACTTTCAACCCAATTAAAAATTAAAAAACGTGCGGCTTTTTTGCAAAAATTTGCCAAATCGCAAGTGCTTAATAAGCTAAAAAAGCTTACCAAAGGCCAGCTAACGCTGATAGATGGTGATGAGCGGTATCAGTTCGGAGATTTAGTTAATCCAAACCTTAGCCCTACAAATCCTGATCATATAAGCGCAATCATCACTGTGCACGATGCACATTTTTATGGTGAAATTGCCTTTGGGGGCAGTATTGGCGCGGGTGAGGCATATATGCTGGGCTATTGGCAGGCAGATAACCTGACCAATGTGATTCGCCTGTTTGCAGCGAACCAAAGTATTATGGATAACTTAGAAGGTGGTTTTGAATGGCTTTCTAAACCAATTTTAAAAGGTTTACATTACCTAAATCGCAACACGCAAGATGGCAGCCGTAAAAATATTGCTGCACATTATGATTTAGGTAACGATTTTTTTAAGCTGTGGTTAGATGAAAGCATGATGTATTCGTCGGCTATTTTTTCACCAAGCAACATAAGCTTGCAGGCTGCTTCAGCACTTAAACTTAAACTTATTTGCGATAAATTAGACTTAAAACCTACTGACCATGTGCTAGAAATTGGCACTGGCTGGGG
>JANNWI010000260.1:0-1557 GCA_031414715.1 Methylophilaceae bacterium
CAAGCCATGAAAGCCAGCAAAGGCAAGGCTAACCCAGCACAGGTAAACGATATACTAAAGAAAAAGCTGGCGGGTTAGTCAGTTCAGATTGATAAAAATCAGACTGAAAAGCCTACTTTTTATTGCTACGTGCTTTTACTACGCTAGGCGCTGATAATGCTGTGCTGGCAGGTGTAGCAGTATTGACAACGTTAATATTAGTATTGTCAGCACCAGCAGGTTGTTTCAACATTAAATACCGTGTTTTATCTTCAGCGAAATTTTTGCGCGTTTGCTCCATTGCCAATTTACGCTCCGCAATTTGTTTATCAATGCGGGTAGATTGCGCAGTTGCCTCTTTAAATTGATTATCTAAATTAACAGGCAACGGTTTTTTTCGTGTTTTAAAGCCTTCAGCCGTTTGTTTGTTGCGTGCGATGCGTGCTGACACATTCTCTTTTTGCGATGCCAAGCTAGTCAGCGCTGCTTTATCCATTTCTAGGCTGCGATCTCGCGCCAAGTCAATCTCAGTGGCGTTGGTGTAAGAGTCTAGCAAAATTTTATCTTTACGCTGTTTTTCTTGTTGCTGCAAATCTAGCGCGCTGTCTTTAGGCGAAACAATGGCATTTCTTTTAGTGACCACGCCTTGTTTATTCAATTCGACATTGCTTTTACTTTCTTCAAAGCTAGGTGGTTTGTCGCCATAGTGCGTTACTCCTTTGCCATCTACCCATTTAACAATTTTGGTGTCGGCTAAAGCAGGTTGGGTGCAAAGTAGTAAAGTTGAAATGAGTATGCAAATTAGTTTAATCATGTATTTTTAAGCTTAATTATTAACGCCATATTGCTGGCGATACGACTGAATATCTAGCAAACTTTGTGCCATATCTTGTTGATTTGATGCATATTCTAGTAAATCGCTTAAATTGGCAATACTGCAAACAGGTAAATGGTAGCTCGCTTGCACCTCTTGCACAGCAGATAGTTCTCCCAACCCCTTTTCTTGGCGATCAATGGCAATGGCTACACCGCAAGCGCTGGCGCCGTGTTGGGTAATTAAATCAATTGATTCACGCACCGATGTACCTGCCGAAATCACGTCATCAATGATCAGCACACGACCTTGCAATGGTGCGCCAACAATCAGGCCGCCTTCGCCGTGGTTTTTGGCCTCTTTGCGATTGTAAGCATAGGGGTAATTGTGACCATTTTTGGCAAAAGCAATGGCAATACTGGCCGCCAAGGTAATACCTTTATAGGCTGGGCCATACAGCATGTCGAACTGGATGCCTGACTTTTGAATACTTTCAGCGTAGAATTCGCCTAGTTTTAATAGGCTAACGCCGTCGTTAAACAAGCCCGCATTGAAAAAATACGGGCTTAGGCGGCCAGCTTTGGTTTTAAATTCGCCAAATTTTAGCACCTGTTTTTGGATGGCGAAAGCGATAAAATCTTGGCTTGTGCTTGACATCATATTTAGAAAAGATAGTAAATAATGCGCATTATAACGGCTAATTTAAATGGTATACGGTCTGCTTCTAACAAAGGTTTTTTTAACTGGCTGCAAACTACGCAGGC
>JANNWI010000261.1:0-3837 GCA_031414715.1 Methylophilaceae bacterium
ATTGCCTGCAATAGAGCCAACCGCAATTAAATTATCAAAATCATTATAAAAAGCAGTCGCTTCAATTCGGCTATTTTTACTTGGTTTTGAGCGGAATCCTAGCTCATAATTCGTTGATTTTTCAGAATCAATTTCTACTGATCCGCCAGTTGTATTATTAATTAAATCCTCAACCCGTGGCGGCGCAAAGCCTTCATGCACGCCTGCAAATACTGTCAATGCGTCATTAGGCGTATATCCTAATGAAACACCTGGTATCAATTCACGCACGGTGGCTTCGCCTTTAGCCCCATTTATTCTATTTTTACGGTCGTTTTCAACATGCTCATAACGCACCACTGGCGTAATCGAAAATTGATCAATATCGTAACGATTGCTAACAAAACCAGAATAGGCATTGGTTGTGCGCTCGTTGTTCTCGATTAATGTGCCCGTGCGCGCAGTGGGCGATGTGCCATTTCTTTGCTTACGCGTCTGCTCCTCGCGGTGAACGCGCACACCCATGTCTAGCTCGCCAAAAAAGTGTTTTACGTTTAAACGTGGCTCTACACCATAAGTTTCATAATTGCGCAGGCGGCCTTGCACGCCTAGGCAAGTGTCACCATTGGTGCGTGTACCTGCAAGCCTTGACGATGCTAAGGCAATACAACTTGGAATAGCTGGCGCGCCTCCAGCAGCTGTAGCTCCAGCTACTGAATTGGCAGCAGTTGTACTTTGTTGACGCCACCAATCGCGATCAAAATAACTGTAATAAACATTTGTTGTAAGTAATGTACTGTCGGCGACTTGCCAATCATGCGTGGCCGATAAGCCGTAGCGTGTCGTTTCAAAATCGTCACGGTTAAACGGGTTATACTCACCACCAAAATTATTGTATTCAGCACGGGTTAAGCCTGCATAACTTACCTGCGAATCCTCATCTGCATAATTTGCGCGCAAAGTTACTGCATGATTTTCAGTAATGGCTTTGGTAATTTTAAAATTAACATCTTCAAGATTTAAATTGGTATTATCACGCGCACCATCGCCCTCTTTGTGCGTGTAATCAAACAACATACCGTTGCCGCCCACATTAATTTTAGTGCCTAAAAAATCTCGGTTACCAGCGCTAAACCGTGCATAACCACCAAATTTTTCTGGTGCATTTGGCGTGATAAAGTTAATGACACCACCAATAGTATGTGGGCCAAATTTTACTTGACTAGCCCCTTTCAGGACTTCAATACTACTGAAACGGTCAATTGAGGGGAAATAATAAGATGCATTATCACCATAAGGCGCATACATCAAAGGTATACCATCTTCCAAAAACAGCACTTTGGTAGAGCGAGTTGGGTTAAGACCTCGAATGCTAATATTAGGGCGTATGCCAAATCCCTCTTCATCGCGCGCAACCACCCCTGGTACTTTACGTAATGCTTCATTCGTGGTTAACACATGGCTAGTTTCTAACGTTTCTTGGTCAATAATATTGGCAGAGCTAGGTATTTTGAGCAATTGTTCTTGATTGCCAATAACATCAACTCGCGGTACGGCAATTTGCTGCGACGCATCGGCCAAGCCCATCTCTTCAGCTTGCAATAAACTGCTGGATAATAGCAAAATGGCGATAAATATTGGTTTACGTTTTAACATTCTTTTTTCTTTCACGTCTAGAATTTAACTGATTAAGAATAATTCTATATGATAATCATTCTCATTACAACAAAATGTTTTATAAATTTTGTCTAAATTAAAATAGTGTGAATGTTAAAATGTTTGTTATGAATAAACCTGAAGATTCACTGCATCATTTTCTTTTCGAAAATACGCCATCTAAAGCCGCTGTATCGCCAGGTAAGCCTAATAAGCCCATGCCTATTCGTGGCAACTTGGTACATTTAAACCAAACTTTTCAACTTGCCATGCAGCACCAACATATCCCAAAAATGTTGAAAATTGCGCTAGGTGAGCTGATGGCGGCCAGCGCTTTACTCTCGGCAACGCTTAAAATGGATGGCGCGCTGGTGTTGCAATTGCAAAGTAAAGGCGCGTTAAAGTTATTAGTTGTTGAATGCAGTCAAGATTTAGATTTGAAGCTGCACCTGCGCGCAACGGCTAAGTGGGATGAAACACTGTCAGAAAAAATAGAAAATGATCACTTTGCTGATTTGGTAAAACATGGACAGTTTGTCATCACGCTAGACCCCACTATTGGCGAGACTTATCAAGGTATTGTGCCGATTGAAGGTGAAACCATTGCACAAATGTTGCAAAACTACATGTTACGTTCGCAGCAAATTGATACTTCGTTATGGCTGCATTGTGATGGCGAAAGTGCCAGTGGCATGTTGCTGCAAAAGTTGCCTAATATAGGCGAATTGGATCACCTTAATCAAGACCATGATGCTTGGAATCGTGTCAATATTTTGGCAGATACTGTCACAAACGATGAGCTAAAAAGCTTACCAGCCGAAACGTTACTCACTAGGCTTTTTGCAGAAGAGGATATTCGATTATTTGAAGCCAAACCGACGCAATTTAGATGCAGTTGCAGCAAGGCCAAAGTGGGTAATATGTTGCGCTTGCTGGGTGCAGATGAGGTGAATAGTATTTTAGCCGAGCAAACTAAAATGCAAGGTGTGAACCAAGCGGTTATTCAAGTTAATTGTGATTTTTGTAATAAACTGTATTTATTTGATGCCATTGATGCTGCGCAGATATTGGCTTCTGGCGACGCTATAAAACCTAGCACAGCAAAGCATTAAGCCCGCTTAGCATGAAGCCCGCGAAACACTAACGCCTACTTAGTATTTTGCTTTGGTTTGTTTTCAGCTGGTTTATTTTCAGCTGGTTTATTTTCTGCCAGCTCGGCCAAAATTTTAGTTTTATCCCAAATTAAGGGCGCACAGCTTTTGCATGGATTTGCCGCCACGTAAGCATCGGCAAATTTAATACGCTCTAAGGTTTCTGGATGTGATGATAGCCACACGGGTGCATTATCTAAATCTTTATATTCAGCCGCTAATTTCTTAAAAAAGCTGGGCATACCACTAGGGTCAATATGTGTTTTAGTCAGCAATTTTGCGCCTTTTAAATCGGCATCGGCCTCTACTTTACGACTAAAATATTGCTGGCTGACCTGCTGCGCCATTATCATCATCACCGTATTGGCATCGCCCAACACCAGCAACACCACTGCGCCCACACCTGCGGCATGCAGCATATTTTTAAGCGAATGACGTTGCTCAACATGTTGTACTTCATGCGCCAATACTGCCGCAAGCTCTTTTGGTTCGGCTTTTTTAAGCAAGCCGCTATTCACCACAATAATGCCGCCAGGCGCAGCAAAAGCATTGATGGCGTCATCTTTCAGTACATACCATTGATATTGGTATTGCGAGCCAACTGTTAATTGCGTACCGATTTTTTTTACCGCATCTACCGCAGCACCATCCTTTAAAAAGTTTTCGCTGCTGCTGATTGATTTTAAAACAGAGTCACCCAGTTTTTTCTCGGTTTCCATGGAAACTTGATTGGCAGCAAAGGTCAGCACTCTATCGTATTGCCAAAAAATTAATAACGCCGATAACATCAAAAAGCCAGCGCCATAAATCACACTATTCCATACCATAGACTGCGCTTTAGTGCTGCTATGCCAGTTTTTTAGCCCTGTCACCGCATGCACTGGCAATGCCTCGCGTAGCACAGTTTGCCCAGCCATATCAGCAGGAATCAACATAAAACCGTTGTCATTATCTTGCCAATGCAATTGCAATTGATTGTGATCAAAGCCTCCCACGTCGGCAGTCAATTGTGCAAACGGCACCCTTAATTGCAGATAATCCAATTCAATAG
>JANNWI010000262.1:0-3046 GCA_031414715.1 Methylophilaceae bacterium
AATCCAGTGCCAATGCGGCTTTTGGGGAATATACAAACCTTTTTGGTTAAGAAAATTTAATTTTTAGGGGTAGTCAATGAATGGCTCCACAGAAAACAATACAAAATTAGCTGTTTTAATAGATGCTGACAATGCCCGCGCTGCCATTATTGGAGAGTTGCTTGCAGAAATTGCCAACTTAGGCACAGCTAATATAAAGAGAATTTACGGGGACTGGACTGAACCGAATTTAGGATTATGGAAAGCGATACTACTAAAACATTCTATTCAGCCAATACAGCAATTTCGCAATACTGTACGCAAAAACGCAACCGATAGCGCAATGATTATTGATGCGATGGACTTACTATATAAAGCACCACTTGATGGTTTTTGTATTGTTTCTAGCGATAGTGACTTTACCCGGTTGGCAGCGAGAATTCGTGAGTCAGGGAAATTAGCATATGGATTTGGCGAGAAAAAAACTCCCGAACCGTTTCGCATGGCGTGCGACCGCTTTATATATACCGAAAACCTTATTTTGCAAGAAGTTATAGAAGAAACCAATACAAATCAGATATTTGATGAAACTATTGTAATCAACCCAAGTTTTCAAAATCCCAGCTCGCCAAGCAATCAAGTAAAAACTACTAGCGTTGACCTCAAAAAAGCCACTCCTAGCAACATAAAAAAACTTACAGAGAAAGAACTCTTGTATTTAAAGGCTCTCTTTCACTCTGCTATAGAAGCAGCATCTGGTGATGATGGATGGGCTAATTTGAGCAATGTAGGTAGTAATATTATAAAAAAAGCCCCTGATTTTGATTCAAGAACTTACGGCTATGGGAAACTTAGCGACCTAACAAAAGCAATCGGGATTTTCGATATTAAAAAGCAAAATAAGCTTTTACTTTTAAAATTAAAAAAATGAGCGAAATCCTAGTCCTGTATTACTCCCAAGGCGGCGCCGTTAAAGAAATGGCGCAGCTCATCGCACGTGGCATAGAGAGTGTAAACGGCGCAAAAGCACGCATTCGCACGGTGCCAAAAGTCTCGGCCAATTGCGAAACAATAGAGCCAGATATTCCAACATCTGGCGACCCTTATTGCGAATTAAAAGATTTAGAAGAGTGCATCGCTATTGCACTGGGCAGCCCCACTCGCTTTGGCAATATGGCAGCGCCGATGAAATATTTTTTAGATGGCACCGCTGGCTTGTGGTTAAAAGGCGCGCTTATTGGCAAGCCAGCCTGTGTATTTACCAGCACGGGTAGTATGCACGGCGGCAATGAAACCACATTGGTCACCATGATGTTGCCACTAATCCATCACGGCATGTTAATTGTTGGTTTGCCGTATTCTGAACCCACACTATCCAGCACACAAAGTGGCGGTACACCTTATGGCGCCAGCCATGTAGGCGGCGCGATGGATGATAAAAAAATTACCGAAGATGAGAAAAAACTGTGCTTGGCGCTAGGCAAACGTTTAGCAGAAACTGCGTTAAAACTGGCCAAATGAAACTAATTTGATGAATTTAGCAGCGGAAGCAAAGCAGTTTTTACGCAGCACGCAGCATGGTATTTTATCTACCATCTCTAGCAAATTTGCGGGCTACCCATTTGGCTCGGTTACAACGTTTATTTTGGGTCACGATGGCCAACCTATCATCCTTATCAGTAGTATTGCCGAGCATACCAAAAACATGACAGCCAACCCAAAAGTGTCTTTATTGTTATTTGCGAAAGGCGATGATTTACAAGCCAATGCACGGCTTACTTTAATAGGTGATGCACACAATATAGGTAAAGATGATGCTGATTTAATGGCGCGTTACAGCCGATACTTCCCTGAGTCTATTGGCTATTTTGCCATGCATGATTTCTCGTTTTACCGCATTCATATTGCCCAAGCGCGTTATATTGCTGGCTTTGGCAAAATGGGCTGGGTGGCAGGTGATGCGCTGAATATTCAACTTGAAACTAATAGCATTGCCGCTTTAGAAACCGACATGATTCAACATATGAATCAAGATCATGCAGAAAGCTTACTGCAATATTGCCAACATTTTTACCAAATAGCGCCTGAACGTGCCACTTTAATTGGTATTGATAACGATGGCTTTGATGTGGAGACAGAGATTGGGGACAAGTCTGCAGAGAACATAAAAATGCTACGCTTTAACTTTGCAACACCTATTTTTGATGCAAACTCAGCGCGTGCTGCATTTGTAGCAATATCTAAGCAGGTGCGCGCTTGATTACTTATTTACGCGTCATAGCAAGCATTAGTTTAATCGGGCTAATTTTTTTGTGCCTAGCTTGGGAAAGCATATTAGCGCCGCTTAAGTCTGACGGGTCACTGCTCATTCTAAAAGCGCTACCGCTTTTGTTGCCGCTATTCGGCATACTTAAAGGTAAGCGCTACACATACCAATGGGCCAGTATGTTTATACTGATCTATTTTACCGAAGGTGTCGTGCGCGCTTGGTCTGACACAGGTTTATCTGCAAAATTGGCGATGATAGAAGTGGTTTTATCGCTAATATTTTTTATCTGCACAATTTATTACGCAAAACTCACACGGCAGTCATCGCAATAAAGCCGCCTTCAATTATAATTAAAGTATGAAAACTCTGCCTTTAACCCCGTATGAAAATGCTTACATCTAGTTCCGTATGAAAATACTCATTTCTAATGACGATGGCTATTTTGCGCCAGGCTTAAATATTTTAGCTGAACACTTGGCTAAAATTGCCGATATTACCGTGGTGGCGCCAGAGAGAAATCGCAGCGGCGCAAGTAATTCACTCACACTAGATAGACCACTCAGCGTTAAAAAAGCCAGCAACGGCTTTTTTTATGTGAATGGCACACCAACTGATTGCGTGCATATTGCACTAACAGGCTTGATGGACGAGATGCCAGACATGGTGATTTCAGGCATTAACGATGGTGCTAATATGGGTGATGACACCATTTACAGCGGCACTGTGGCGGCGGCGATGGAAGGCTATTTATTGGAGAGTCCGTCATTCGCAGTGTCTATGTCGCAACACAATGCCACG
>JANNWI010000263.1:0-3904 GCA_031414715.1 Methylophilaceae bacterium
GATTTGGTGTAATCGCCCAGTGCCTTACGTAAACGGGCGCGATCTTCAGGACTAAAATTGTGTTCTAAGGTCTGTTCTATGGCACTATCGTCAGCATCTTCTAAAACAGATTTGTCTTCTGCGATTAGGCTGCTTTTGCCACCTGCAAATGCAGGTAAAACCAAGCCAGTGGTAACTGCAAGCAGTGCTAGCGTACTAACTGAATAAAAATATGCTTTAAAACCCATTATTTTAAAAAGTATCTCTTTTATAAATTTAGTTTATTAGGTTTAGTTTATTAATTTAATTTAATTTAGTATTTTAAAATTAAGAAATTCATTCAGGCAGTTACTATGAATTAATGTTGTAAATCTATTGTTTCATGCTTCTAAATATTTGTAACTATTTGTAACATTTAGTTATTTCACCAGTTTGGATGCTTACTATGACATAAAAGTTTCTACAATTCTAGCTTTATTAAACCTTAAAACTTATACTTACTTAATTACCAAATAAATTGGGTTATGCGAAAGCAAACAACATGGCAGAAACAAACAAAATTATAGCTAGCAAAAGAATATTGATGGTAGATGACGATGTGCGTATTCGTGAACTGCTACAGCGTTATTTATCCGAGCAAGGTTTTAATATTAAAACTGCTGGCGATGCCAAAGAGATGGATGCTCTGCTTAATACCGATAGCTTTGATTTATTAGTGCTGGATTTAATGTTGCCAGGTGAAGATGGTTTGGCTATTTGCCGTCGCTTACGCGCTAACAATGTAAAAACACCAATTATTATGCTGACTGCTCGTGGCGATGAGGTAGACAGAATTATTGGATTAGAGATGGGTGCTGATGATTACTTACCTAAACCATTTAATCCGCGAGAGTTACTAGCGCGCATTAACGCGGTGATGCGTCGCCACGAATACAGTCCAGAATCAGAAAACGCTGGCAAATCTGAGGCGTTTAGCTTTGGCGATTTTGTGTTTGATCCTGCTACCAGAAGTCTTAGCCGCAATGGTATGCAAATTACCATTACCAGTGGTGAATTTGCACTGCTGAAAGTGTTTACTGAGCATCCACGTCAACCACTTTCGCGCGATAGACTGATGCAGCTGGCACGCGGCCGCGAGTTGGATGTATTTGACCGTAGCATCGATGTGCAAGTGTCGCGCTTGCGGCGAATTGTAGAGCCAGATCCGGCACACCCACGCTATTTGCAAACCATGTGGGGCTTTGGTTATGTGTTTATCCCTGACGGCGAAAGCACTCATTAAAGTAACGTATTAATCAAAACTGACTATTTGCTTTGAAGCTTTTACCGCGCACCCTGCTCGCTCGCCTCATGCTACTAATCGCTCTGCTATTGGCGATTAGTATTTATGCATCACTTAAAATTTTTGATTATTTTGACCGTGAACCGCGTGCCATCACCGCTGCATTGCAAGCCGTTACCATTGTTAATTACACACGCGCATCGCTTATTGCATCGCACGAAGATAGACGTTTGGCATTACTTTCCGAGCTGTCTGGTCGTGAAGGTGTGCGCGTTTATGTCGCCGATTTTTTAGAAGATATTGAACCGTTACCCAACGACCCATTTATCAACCTGATTGCGCAAAAAATCCGCGAGCGCCTAGGGGTAGAAACCATTATCACCATCAACCACTACGGCATTCCTGGTTTATGGATTAGTTTTAATGTAGAGCAAGACGATTTTTGGGTGGTCATTCCCAAAATTCAAGTCGATCGGCCTTTCCCGTGGCATTGGCTGGGTTGGGCTGCAGTCGTAGGCTTGCTGTCATTATTTGGCGCTTATGTTATTGCATCGCGCATTAGTCAACCGCTGAATTTGCTGGCGTACGCCGCCGATAGATTGCGTAACGGTGAGCCAGCGCCGCGTCTGCCTGAAACTGGTGTGACCGAACTTAAAGAGGTAAGCCGTACGTTTAACGATATGGCAGAATCACTCGTGCGGCTAGACAGCGAGCGCACGCTATTATTGGCAGGTGTTTCGCATGATATTCGCACACCATTGGCAAGGTTACGTATTGCGGTAGAGTTGCTGCCTGATGAAGGCTGCGAAAGCTTAAAACAAGGCATGATTGAAGATATTGCCGATATGGATAATATCATTCACCAATTTTTAGATTTTGTGCGCGGCGTAGAAGGTGAACCCACCCAAATGATGGACATTAATGTACTATTGCAATCGCTGCAAGAACGCCAAGCGCGAGCAGGGCGCGAGCTTAAAATCAATTTAAGTAGCACTTATTTTATTCCACTGCGTCCGCTTGCCATGCAGCGCTTGCTCGATAACTTAGTCGGCAATGCTTATGCTTACTCCAAAGGCAAAGTAGAAGTCTTCAGTAAAATTACTGCCGAAAATATTGTCATTAGTGTGCTGGATAATGGCCCTGGCATTCCTGCCGAGCATGCACAACGCCTACTGCGACCGTTTGAGCGAATGGATAGTGCGCGAAACAAAAATGAAGGTGGTAGTGGGTTGGGCTTGGCGATTTGTAACCGCATTGCAAAATTGCATCGCGGTAGTTTAGAACTAATAAATCGGCCTGAAGGCGGCCTAGAGGCTAGATTATCGCTTCCGATTCAACGCTAGTTTTAGCACGCCTTTAAATACATACTCTGCAAGCCAATACCTATGCGGCTTACAGGCCATTGTTTTTTGCACGGCAAAATATGAGCGGTTAATTTATTAAGAGTTAGGCTTAAACCAATTTAACGTTTCGCGCAGTTTTACCACCTCGCCCACAATAATTAAACTGGGTGGTTTTAATTGGGCGGCTTCTACTTTTTCGGCTAAATCAACCAAAGTTGCAGTGACTACGCGTTGTCGTTGCGTTGTACCCTGTTGAACAACTGCAGCGGGCATATCTGGCGAAACACCATTTTCAATTAACTTTTCACAAATTTGATTTAACCCAACTAAACCCATATAAATCACCACTGTTTGCTTAGGTCGTGCCATGGCTTGCCAATCTAAATCTACTGTGCCGTCTTTTAAATGTCCAGTAATAAACAAACAAGCTTGTGCGTAATCCCGATGCGTGAGTGGAATACCCGCATAACTAGAAACACCGTTGGCAGCGGTAATGCCAGGCACCACTTGAAACGGCACGCCGTGCTGCATGAGGGTTTCAATCTCTTCTCCACCACGCCCAAAAATAAACGGGTCACCGCCTTTTAAGCGCAATACGCGCTTGCCTTGCAATGCTAATGTTGCCAATAACTCATTAATTTCTTCTTGCGGCATGGTGTGCTGATCGCGCGATTTACCCACAAAAATCAGTTCTGCGTCGCGTCGCACTAGCTCCATCACCTCGGGCGAAACTAATTTATCGTATACGCACACATCGCACTGCTGCATTAACCTCAAAGCGCGAAATGTGAGCAAATCTGGGTCGCCTGGGCCACCGCCCACTAAAAACACTTCACCTTGATTTTTGTTTGCATCTGCATCGCTAATCAAACCAGCCAGTTGCTCGCGCGCCGCTTGCTCTTGGCCAGATAACACACGCTCTACAAAACTGCCTTGCAGCACGCCTTCCCAAAAAATCCGTCTGGCTTGTGTTGTGGCAAATTTAGCTTTTACTTGATCACGAAATTCGCCTGCAATATCGGCAATACGGCCATAAGTGGCGGGCAACATAGTCTCGATTTTGGCGCGAATATAACGCGCCAACACTGGCGCATTACCTTCTGACGATATCGCAATCACCACTGGGCTGCGGTCGATAATCGAACCCATGGTAAATGTGCATAAATCTGGCGCATCCACCACATTTACAGGAATATTTTGTGCTTTTGCGGCAACAGAAACCGCAATATTCACTGACTCATCATCGGTTGCGGCAATCACCATACATGAACCTTGCAACTGATATTGTGCAAAGTTTTCT
>JANNWI010000264.1:0-13945 GCA_031414715.1 Methylophilaceae bacterium
GACAGAACCGAAAAATTAGTTGCACGCGCCGAGGATTTAATCGATAGGCTGGAAGCCTTATTCCATAAGCCTGCCAGGCCAGTGGATTGGAATGCTACTGCATGGCGGTGGGTGATGAAAAATGGTCGCGGCAGCTTGCATGCAGTTACGCATCCACATCAAATCAACTTAAAAAACATTCATTTTGTAGATGCACAAAAAGCAGAAATCGTGCGTAATACGCGCCAGTTTTTGGCTGGACTACCAGCGAACAATGTGTTGCTAACTGGCGCGCGCGGCACTGGAAAATCTAGCTTAATCAAGGCGTTACTCACAGAATTTCACCAACAAGGCTTGCGCTTAATAGAAGTCGAAAAACACGATTTAGTACAACTGCCCGAAATTGTGGACTTGATTAAAAACAGTGCTGACAGCGCAAACTTAAAATTTATTATTTATTGCGATGATTTAACCTTTGAAGCGAACGACGCAAGTTATAAAGCACTAAAAGTTGTTTTAGATGGCTCGGTTTCAGCGATTTCAGACAATATACTAGTGTACGCAACATCAAACCGCAAAAACTTGATGCCTGAATTTATGGTGGATAATTTAGCCACCAAACATAGCTTTAATTCTGATGGGCTTGGTGAAATTCGCCCAAGTGACACCATAGAAGAAAAAATCGCGCTGGCCGAGCGTTTTGGCTTGTGGTTATCATTTTATGCATTCGACCAAGATGAGTATTTAGCGATTTGCAAAAGTTGGTTAGAGACTTTTGATGTTGTGTTTGATGATGCTACGCGTCAAGCAGCGCTTGGTTTCTCGCACACACGCGGCATGCGAAGCGGGCGTGTTGCTTATCAATTTGCAAGAGACTATGCAGGCAAGCTACTGCTGAAAACTTAATGTGCTATGACTAAAATCGTTCATGTCGCAGTAGCCATTTTGCAGCGAAAAAATGAGGCTGGCCTGAGTGAGTTCTTATTAGCAAGTCGTCCGCAAGGCAAAGGCTGGGCGGGCTGGTGGGAGTTTCCAGGTGGAAAAATTGAGGATGGCGAAACACCAGAACACGCGCTGACGCGTGAGTTGGCGGAAGAGCTTGGTATAAAACCTACTATTACCCAACAGTGGTTGGTACGCCAATATGATTACCCCGCACTATCTGAAAACGGACATGATTCACCTGCCAAAAGCGTGCTGCTACATTTTTATTTTGTCACAGCTTGGCAGGGTGAGCCGACACCGCATGAAGGTCAAATGCTAAGTTGGCAAAATCCACAAAATATCACGGTTGCACCAATCTTACCTGCCAACAAACCCATTATGCATGCACTAAAGCTGCCACCTGTGTATGCCATTAGTAACTTGGCAGAAATGGGAGAAAGTGCTTATTTAGATGCTCTGCGAGCCGCATTAAATAAGGGTCTCAGGCTAGTACAAATACGCGAAAAACATCTTGCAAAAGAAGATTTTATAAAAATTGCGCAGCAAATGATTGCCTTGGCAAAAACGTACAATGCTATTGTGCTGATTAGCCAAGATATTGCATTAGCGCGCGATTTAGGCGCGGATGGCGTACATTTGCCCAGCCAAAATTTGCTGTTATTAAAAACTAAACCAACAGCAGGCTTACCAGAGAATTTTATAGTGGCGGCATCATGCCATAATGCAGAAGAATTGGCACATGCAGAAATGCTAGGCCTCGATTTTGTGGTGCTATCACCAGTGAAATCTACCGAAAGTCATCCTGAAGTAGACGCAATTGGATGGGATAATTTTGCAATGCTTGCGCAAAAAACTATTTTGCCAGTATATGCACTGGGCGGCATGATCTTGCCAGATTTGCCAATTGCCTTAAGCTATGGCGCGCGAGGTGTGGCCTTGCAGCGCGGATTAGCTTCAATTTAAAGCAATATTTAGTACTGAAGATATTAGTCTGAAGATATTAGTCTGAAGATATTAGTCCTGCCGTTAATTTGAGTGGCTTTCGCCATCTTTAACTGGTAGTGTTACTTTTTGTAGTGTGATTTTACCTGCCGCATCTTTAAAGCTAAGGGTGAAATTCACATTCTCGCCCACAGCCAGTGGTTTTTTTACATCAAATAACATTAGGTGAAAGCCGCCAGGCGCTAGTTTTTCCTGTTTGCCTGCCTTTAGTGGCAACTCATCTAGCATGCGCATCTTCATCACACCGTCATCCATGTTCATACTATGAATTTCAACTGAACCAGCAATATCCGACTCCACCTTAACCATGGTGCTATCTTGTGCGCTTAATAAAGTCATATAAGCCGCACCCACACTTTGCCCTGGCGCGTTGGCGCGCACCCAGCTATCCATAATCGCCACACTGTGATTTTGCTCGCATGCATTGAGTAAAGAAGTGAATACAAGTAATATAAAAATACGGTTAATTAAGGTCATCGTCTATTCCTAGGTCTTCATTATTTTGTTGTTTAGTATCAGGGATACGGTAGTTTTCATTTGCCCAATCGCCTAGATCAATCATTTTACAGCGCTGGCTGCAAAATGGTCGAAAAGGGTTGTTGGTGTCATAAGTGGTTAGTTTTTTGCAAGTGGGGCACGCCACTTGCTTGGTGCTAAGATTACTTTTAGAGGTTGAAGTCATGCGATATTTTACAACTTTATTGCGACAGATTACAGTCTATAGATTAACCACTACAGATTACACAAAGACATACTAAAGTCTATATCATGATCACACGGTTTAGGTTTTTTAACAAAATCTAGCGCCGCAAAGCGTACATTAATGGCGTATTTATTCGCGCTCACCTCAGGAAAGCATGGGCAGCTGTCAGGCACGTTAATAATCAACATTTGTGCGGGCTTTGCACCACCCAACATTTGCTGATAAAGGCCATTTTGTGCAGTTAGTTTTCTAGGCGTATCACTACCGCGTAAAATACGTAAGATAGTTTTGACTGCCTCGTGCATAGGCAGTAGCCGCGCCAGCCAACCATCAAAATCGCTCTTACGACGAGTAGAGTCTAAGCCTAGCCAATGGTGATAAGACGGTAAATCAAATTGACATACACCACCCAAAATACCTGAGCGCTGTTTAATGCCCATCAGCCATTCGTTCTCGCGTAAGTGCTGGCCAAATTTTGCGCCATCTGCACGCAAAGCGGTAGAGCAGGCACCCACTTCGCGCAGTATTTTGTCCAATTCTTTTTCTGAAATAATTGGGTTGCCGCGTAAGTTTTGCATGGCAAGGCGCTGCCTATCCAGCTCGCCTACCAAGTCCATTTTTAAGTCGGCGCGGTCAACAATATCCAACATTTGCAGCAGAGAAATAAGTGCTGTGTGGTGATTATGTTGCTCGCCACCTTCTACGTTGAGCAAAATTTTAGAAAACAAGTCTTCTAATCGCAAAAAAGTGCGAATACGCTCATTAAATGGAAATTCGTAGCTCGACATGACGAAATAGAGGTCTGTCAACTTATAATAGTAAATTGAGGTGAATTATCAGGTAGTTTTGCTAACTATGCAAGTATTAAGGTATTTTTGGTGGATGACCAGTATTCTCTCGCGCAAATTTTCAACATTTTCGTTATTTTCAATGACGTCATGCGCCAGTAATAATTGTTTTTTGCGCGGCGTTTGTGTGCGTATAATTTTTTTTATTTCAAACTCTGTTAACTGGCTACGTTTTTTAACGCGCTCGATTCGTGTTTTTTCATTGCAATCAATCAACAAAATGCGATTCACATGCGGCGCATAACGAGGGCTTTCAAACAATAGCGGAATCGCTAATATCTGATACGGCGCATGTTGATGTTGGTCGAGCTGGCTTAATGCTTCCGCATAAATGGCAGGGTGCAAAATCGCATTTAACTTACTGCGCGCTACATGGTTATTAAACACCAACTCACGCATGGCAGCACGGTTTAATGCGCCTTCTGGGGTGACGTATTCTTTGCCAAAATTGGCCTGAATATCCTGAATGATTGGCTGTTGCGCAGCTGTTAGCTGATGAGAGATCTCATCTACATCGGTCACTGGCACGCCAAGCTCGGTAAACACTTTAGCGGCTTCTGATTTACCGCTGCCAATGCCACCAGTTAACGCAACTACATACATCTAGGCTGCCAAATAAAAGCTAGCTAATTGCTGGCCAAAAAATAACGCCGCAATGCCGCCCAACGCTAAAAATGGGCCAAAAGGTATGGCCGTGCCGCCGCTTTTGCCACGAAAAACAATCATACCAATGCCAATGACCGCGCCAACTACCGAGCTGAGTAGAATCACAGCAGGCAATAATTGCCAGCCAAACCATGCGCCTATGGCCGCCAATAGTTTAAAATCACCATAGCCCATGCCCTCTTTGCCAGTAACTATTTTAAATAGCCAATACACAGACCATAAAATTAAATAGCCAAAAATTGCACCTAATACAGCTGATTTTAGGTCTGTGAAGCCAACATTAAAGTTAAAAATTAACCCCAGCCACAACAAAGGTAACGTAATGTCATCTGGCAATAACTGTGTATCAAAATCGATAAAGGTCAGCGCAACTAACGCAAATACAAATATAAAGGCAAATAGGCTAGTATTGCTATAGCCATATTTGTAAGCCACTGCCCCAATCAGCGCGCCAGTTAAAGCCTCAATCAGCGGGTAGCGCAGGCTAATTTTGGCTTTGCAGCCCTTACATTTTCCGCCTAACATTAAGTAGCTGATAATCGGAATATTTTCTAGGGCTGATATTTGATGACCGCAACTTTGGCAAGCTGAGCGAGGTGTGACGATATTATATTTAGTTGGTATTGCTGTGTCTGGTTTTACGCCATAAGCCTCCGCCACGTAAGCTTTCTCAGTGTTTTCCATCATTTTGGGTAACCTGTGAATCACCACGTTTAAAAAACTGCCCACCATTAAACCGATCATCGTAGAAAAAACCACAAAAAAAGTTGGTTCTGACTGAAGTAAATCGGACAACGGCATTAAAAAATCGAACATAAATAATCCATATAGATAATCACCGTAAAATAATGAATAGTGTTGATGTAAACTATTATTATCATGGCATCGTTAATAGTTGTATGCAAGTAAGCATGCAAGTTTGCTAGTGTCTAGTTGAAAATTAGCACATAAGCATCATATTAGTCATGTATTAATTTGATTTGAGGATTGACATGTCTGACCTAGACAATACACTGGATACAACTTTACCAAACACGCTTGAGAAAATTGAGCTCAATCATATCAACCATCCCGCTTGGGATGCGCCGATTATTTGTCGCGTGGAGGTAGATTTACCAGGTTGGTTGGCGCAACTCACAGGTGAAAACAAGTGGGAAGTGTATAGTGAGGATGAGGATGAAACTTGCATTAGCTTTGCCATGAGGGAGAAAGCTGCAAAAGTCATGACTAAGCTTGCATCACAGCCAAATCCAAAGTTAGCACCGAAATTAGCACCGAAATTAGCTGAAGTGACGCTGTATCACAATGGCTACGCGGTGGTAGATGTAGAAGGTAAAGCACTATTTGAGGGCACTTTGACAAGTGGAACCAGTGATTGTGCGCACTTAAGCTATTTTCATGCTGAAAGTGGCGAGCCTATTATATTGAATTAGTATATTTAACGATAGTAGCAAGCATTTTAGGGTGCCCTGTAACCGTGATGTCATCCCCGCTAAAGCTGATTATTCATGCCTGATAGTCCGCATGGCCATTAGTTTAAATACAAGTGGTCTGCAGGGCATTCTTATTTGTTATGTTTTCGTGCTTCATTAGTTAGAAATCTCTAATTACCGCGAACTCAGCCAAATTAATCAGTGCTTGTTTATTGGCAGATTCTGGTAAGTGTGCAATCGCTTCAACACAAATTCTAGCTTCACTCTCAGCCAGTTTTCGCACATATTTTAAAGCATCAGTTGCTTTAACTGCAGCCAGCACAGCAGGTAAGTCTTGCAAGCCGCCTTGTTGAATGGCATTGCGAATGGTTGCAGATTCAGCCGCATTGCCACGATGCATGGCGATAAGTAACGGCAATGTTGGCTTGCCTTCATTTAAATCATCACCTAAATTTTTGCCGATTTGATTAGCATCACCGCTTAAATCTAGCACGTCATCTATTAACTGAAACGCCGTACCAAGCCGCATACCGTATTGTGCTAGCGCGTTTTCGTCTTGCACATTGGCATGGTTAATCACCGCGCCTAAGCGGGTGGCCGCCTCAAATAATTTGGCGGTTTTAAAATGGATAACCTTTAAATATTCTTGCTCGGTGACATCTGCATTGTGGATATTTAACAACTGTAGCACTTCACCTTCGGCGATAATATTGGTGGTTTCAGATAAAATCTCCATCACCCGCATATTTTGCAGCTTCACCATCATTTGAAACGCGCGAGAATATAAAAAATCGCCCACCAGCACGCTAGCGGCGTTACCAAACAAATGGTTGGCAGTGCTATTACCACGGCGCATCGCCGATTCATCCACCACATCGTCATGTAACAAAGTGGCGGTGTGAATAAACTCGACAATCGCAGCTAGCTCATGATGCGGTGCTTGAATATTTCCAAATATGCCGCTAGAAAGCAATACCAGAGCGGGACGCAGCCGCTTACCACCGCCATTAATAATGTATTCACCAATGGTATTAATCAGCGAAACTTCAGAATGTAGCGACCGTCGTATGACGGTATCGACCGCATGCATATCGGATTTGATGTGAGATTGGATGTGATTGAGATTCACGTGCTAAGCCATTTCTAAGTTGCATGCATTTTAACACAGCCTGCACTAGCTTATTTGGCAATTTAGCGTTTGCTTTTATCTAACATTTAAGTATAATGCGCGATTCGTTTGAAGTATAGAATAGCAAGGTTAAAACCATGTACGCAGTGATTAAAACAGGTGGCAAACAATATAAAGTAGAAGCTGGCACAACGCTTAGGGTTGAAAAACTATTAGGTGAGGTGGGTAGCAAAGTCGTTATCGATAAAGTATTGATGATTACAGACGGTGACAACACGACCATTGGCGCGCCTTTGATTGCTGGCGCTACAGTTAACGCCACTGTGGTTTCTCACGGTCGTGCTGACAAGGTGATGATTTTTAAATTTCGCCGCCGTAAACATTACCGTAAAACACAAGGCCATCGCCAAAGTTTTACAGAGATTTTAATTAATGATGTCAATGGTAAAGGCGCAGCAGCTAAACCTGCAGCAGCCGCAAAGCCAGCAGCAGCTCCAAAAACAGAAGCTAAAGTAGCAAAAGCTCCAGCAGCTAAAAAAGCTAAAGCAGCTTAAAAAGTAATTGATAAGTATTAGACTTAAAAAGGATTAAAAATGGCACACAAAAAAGCAGGCGGTAGTTCACGTAACGGTCGCGATTCACACTCACAACGCTTGGGCGTTAAAGCTTTTGGCGAAACAGTCGTTTCTGCAGGCAGTATTATCGTACGTCAACGTGGCACCAAAATGCACGCGGGCGAAAACGTTGGTATGGGTAAAGACCATACATTGTTCGCAAAAATCGACGGTAAAGTGACTTTTTGCATCAAAGGCGCGCTACGTCGCCAAATGGTGAATATTGTTGCTGTTTAAGTTTAAGTAGTATGATTAAAGCCTCATCGTTTGATGGGGCTTTTTTATTTAGGCCACATTTTTTATGAAATTTATCGACGAAGCAACCATTAAAGTCTACGCCGGCGACGGTGGTAATGGCGTTGCCACGTTTAGACGTGAGAAATACGAACCGATGGGTGGTCCTAACGGTGGCGATGGCGGTAAAGGTGGCTCCATTTATGCGATTGCCGATCGCAACATCAATACCCTAGTGGATTATCGCTACACCCGCACCTTTCGCGGGCAGCGCGGCGAAAATGGCCGTGGCGCAGAATGTTATGGAGCCAAAGGTGAAGACACGATTTTGCGCGTGCCAGTCGGTACGGTGATTTCTGATAAAGCTACCGAGCGCATGATTATTGATTTGGCAGAGCACGGCCAACAAGTCATGTTAGCCAAAGGCGGTAATAACGGTTTGGGTAATGTGCACTTTAAGTCGTCAATCAATCGTGCGCCGCGCCAATGCACTAAAGGTGAGCCAGGCGAAGAGTTTGAACTGTATATGGAGCTGAAAGTATTGGCAGATGTTGGCCTGCTAGGTATGCCAAATGCAGGTAAATCCACGTTCATTCGTAGCGTTTCTGCAGCCAAACCCAAGGTGGCGGATTATCCATTTACTACACTGTACCCAAACTTAGGCGTAGTAAGAGTAGACGCTGAGCGCAGCTTTGTCATCGCCGATGTGCCAGGTTTGATTGAGGGTGCAGCAGAAGGCGCTGGGCTAGGCCACCAGTTTTTACGTCACTTACAACGCACGTCTTTGCTTTTACATTTGGTTGATATAGCGCCATTTGACGAAGCAACCGACCCAGTAGCTGAGGCTAAAGCGATTGTGAATGAGCTAAAAAAATATGATGAAGAGCTTTACAATAAGCCGCGCTGGTTAGTGTTAAATAAAACCGATATGTTGCAAGATAGCGCGGCCGTGGTGAAGAAATTTTTAAAAGATTATGGCTGGACAGGCCGCGTATTTGCGATTTCTGCCATTAGCGGTGTGGGCTGTAAAGAGCTTACCTATGCCATTATGGATCATATAGACGAAGTAAAAAAACAAGACGAAGTAAAAAAACAAGTTGAAGTTAAAAAAATAGCAGCAGACAATGAGCAAATCCCTATTACAGAATAGCCTATTAGCTAACAGTAAGGTGCTGATAGTTAAAGTCGGCTCTAGCCTTGTTACTAATAATGGTGAAGGGCTGGATAAACAAGCCATTGCCGCTTGGGCGGCGCAAATAAGTCAGCTAGTCAAGCAAGGCAAACAAGTTGCGCTGGTTTCTAGCGGTGCTGTGGCCGAGGGCATGCAACGATTAGGCTGGAAAAAAAGGCCTGTAGAGGTGAACGAACTACAAGCCGCTGCTGCCGTGGGGCAAATGGGTTTAGTACAAATGTACGAAAGCTGTTTTGCACAGCATGGCCTGCATACCGCACAGATATTGCTTACTCACGATGATTTGCGCGACAGAAAACGCTATTTAAACGCGCGTTCAACGCTCAAAACACTGCTTGATTTAAAGGTAATTCCGATTATTAACGAAAATGACACGGTGGTAACCGAGGAAATTCGTTTTGGTGATAACGATACTTTGGCAGCATTAGTGGCCAACTTAATTGAAGCCGACGCATTGGTCATATTAACCGATCAACAAGGCTTGTATTCGGCCGACCCACGTAAAAATAAAGACGCAAAATTTATTCATTCTGAAATCGCAGGCAATTTGGAATTAGAACAAATGGCAGGCGGTGCGGGCAGCAGCGTTGGCACGGGTGGTATGCTGACTAAAATTCTCGCTGCTAAGCGTGCAGCCAGTAGTGGTGCGCATACGGTGATAGCCTCTGGGCGTGAACAAGATGTTTTAATTCGCCTTGCCAGTGGCGAAGCAATCGGTACTCATTTAAAATCTACACAAATAAAGACTGTCGCCAAGAAACAATGGCTGGCCGATCATTTACGCGTAGGCGGTAAGTTGGTTTTAGATGTGGGTGCTGTGAAAGTGCTAGAAACAGATTGCAAAAGTTTACTGCCAATTGGTGTGATTGCAGTGCAAGGCAGTTTTGAACGTGGTGATGTGGTAGCTTGCATCAATGAAGCGGGCAATGAGGTGGCGCGTGGCATTGTGAATTATAATTCTAATGAGACCGCGCGCATCATGCGCAAAGCCAGCAGTGAAATAGAGAAAATTTTGGGTTATGTGGAAGAATCAGAACTGATTCATCGCGACAACCTTATTATTATTTAGTAAGAACTTTTAATGAAAGCCTTGAAATGAATAAACCTCTCGTTGCCATTGTGATGGGGTCTGATAGCGATTGGCCAGTGATGAAAAACGCAGCACAAATGCTGGCAGATTTTGGCATAGCATACGATGCCAAAGTGGTTTCGGCGCATCGCACACCCGATTTAATGTTTCAATTTGCCGAAAACGCGGCTAAAGAAGGCTACCAAATCATTATCGCTGGTGCGGGTGGTGCAGCACATTTGCCTGGTATGGTGGCGGCAAAAACCACTCTGCCTGTATTGGGCGTGCCAGTGCCAAGTAAACATTTACAAGGGCAAGACTCGTTACTTTCCATTGTACAAATGCCAAAAGGTATTCCCGTGGCTACATTTGCGATTGGTGATGCTGGGGCGGCTAACGCAGGACTGTTTGCGGTTTCTATTTTGGCTAATCACGACGCTGAATTGGCGCAAAAATTGGCAGAATTTCGTGCCACACAAGCCGATAAAGTGCATAACATGATATTGAGCGAAAAGCCTTAATTAAGAAAGCCCGATTTGAAAGTTAAACCAGAATGGTAACAAAACACAAAGTCACAGTGCCAGCCATGCTGGGCATGTTAGGCGGAGGTCAACTTGGCCGTTTTTTTGTGATTGCTGCGCATGAACTTGGATACCAAGTGACTGTGCTTGACCCAGATAAAAACAGCCCCGCAGGTAAGATTGCCGATGTGCATATTTGTGCAGATTTTGATGACGCTGCAGCGCTGAAGAAAATGGCAGAAACCTGCGCCGCGGTAACGACAGAGTTTGAAAATGTGCCTGCAAAATCACTAGAAATGTTAGCACTGACTACTACTGTTCGCCCTAGTGCAGCTTGTGTAGCAGTTGCACAACATCGTGTGTTAGAAAAAACGTTTATTAAAGAAGCCGGCTTGCCTGTGGCACCATTTGCGGTGATCAATACGGTTGCAGATTTGCCAGAAGATGACAGCACGCTATACCCCGCTATATTGAAAGTGGCGCGTTTTGGTTACGACGGCAAAGGCCAAGCACGGGTGAAAAATCAGGCAGAAGCGCAACAAGCTTTTGCAGAGTTTAAGCAAGAAACTTGCGTGCTAGAGCAGATGATGCCGCTGGATTTGGAAGTGTCCGTCGTACTAGCACGTGATGCTGCTGGCAATATCGCGGCTTTTCCTACTGCAGAAAATAGTCATCTAAACGGTATTCTCGATATTAGTATTGTGCCGGCACGTTGCAGTGAGGTACTAAAAGCTAATGCACAAATGCTGGCGAAAAAACTGGCTGAGAAGCTGGATTATGTCGGCGTGTTGGGCGTCGAATTCTTTGTAGTTAAAAACCAGCTATTGGTGAATGAGATCGCGCCGCGCCCACATAACTCTGGACACTATACGATAGATGCGTGCGTCACCAACCAGTTTGAACAGCAAGTGCGTGTGATGACTGGTTTACCTCTGGGTGATACCAGATTGCACAGTGATGCGGTGATGGTGAATATTTTGGGCGATAGCTGGTTTGCAGGTGAAAAAAGTGATGCACCAGAAAATATTGTACAGCCAGCATGGATTATGGCGCTTAGCCATACCAATTTAAAGCTGCATTTATATGGTAAACATGAACCGCGTAAGGCTCGCAAAATGGGGCACTTTACGGTGATTGGTAAAGATGCAAAAGCCACGCTTAACACTGCGCTGGTTGCACGCAGCGAATTACACATTGGTGAATAAATTTTTTGAGGCTTAGCTAATAAAAAAGCCACGCAGATGCGTGGCTTTTTTATTTTGCTGATTTATTAAATCGTATTACTCAACTTTTGCTTTTTTGGCTGCAGCTGGTTTTTTAGCTGTTGTTGCTTTTGGTGCAGCAGCTTTTGTAGTTGCTGTTTTAGCTGTTGCAGCAGGTTTTGCTTTAGCTTTAGGTGCAGCTTTGGTTACTTTAACGCCTGCAGCAGGTGCGCCTGTCATGGCTTTAATGGCAGCACTTAGGCGGCTTTTATGACGTGCAGCTTTATTTTTGTGAATGATTTTTTTATCTGCAATACGGTCAATCACAGTAATATTTTCTTGGTAGCTGGCGGCGGCTAAGGCTTTGTCGCCAGACTCAACAGCTTTAATAATTTTCTTGATTGCAGTGCGCAAAGTGGAACGTAACGCGGCGTTGTGTGCGTTTACTTTAACGGATTGACGTGCGCGTTTGCGTGCTTGTGCGGTATTTGCCATGTGTTCTTTTGTCCTAGTACTTGATAGGGGTTAATACGAAACCGTGCATAATAGTGTTTTTCAACCCATTTTGCAAGAACTAATCATCAATTCAAGCGCTTAAAAAAGACTGGCCGTTAAAAGTCAACGCTACATGTTAAAATCTCACCCTTAATTTGTTTAAGTGTGGCATGAATTTACTCCGTACCCTTGCCAATGTCGGCAGCATGACTTTTTTATCGCGCATTTTAGGTTTTGTGCGCGATACATTGATTGCACGCATGTTTGGCGCAGGCTTGGCCACTGATGCATTTTTTGTGGCGTTTAAAATTCCCAATTTGCTGCGGCGCGTGTCGGCAGAGGGCGCCTTTAGCCAAGCATTTGTACCAATTTTGGCAGAATATAAATCGCAGCGCACCCCCGCTGAAACGCATGCCTTAATTAGCCACGTGGCCAGCTTAATGGGCATATTTTTAGTGCTGGTGACCATTGCAGGCATGTTGGCTGCGCCACTCATTGTGGGCATCACCGCGCCTGGCTTCGCTAAAAATGCGCCTAAATTCGCGCTAACGGTTGAGCTGTTACGGATTACCTTTCCTTACATTGTGTTTATTTCGTTGGTGTCATTGGCGGGCGGTGTGCTGAATACTTATAGCAAATTTCAAGTACCTGCGTTTACGCCTGTTTGGTTGAACCTATCATTTATTGTGGCCATATTGTTTGTTGCGCCATACTTTAATAATGCTATACAAGTGTTGGCGTGGGCGGTGTTTGTGGGTGGCGTGCTGCAATTGTTGTTTCAGTGGCCGTATTTGCACAAGTTAGGATTAGTGCCGCGTTATGAGTTGAATTGGCAGGATGAAGGCGTACGCCGCATTTTAAAACTGATGGGGCCGGCCATTTTTGGCGTATCAGTTGCGCAAATTTCTATTGTACTAAACAATATTTTTGCCAGTTTTTTGCAAACAGGCAGCGTGTCTTGGCTATACTATGCCGATAGATTGATGGAGTTTCCGACTGGTATATTGGGCGTAGCGCTGGGCACCATTTTGTTGCCTAGTTTATCCAAAGCCTTTGTGAATAAAACTGAAAATGAATATAGCCAATTGCTCGATTGGGGCCTGCGGCTTACCTTTTTGTTGGCAGCGCCCGCTGCAGTAGCTTTGGCGGTGCTATCAAAACCTTTAGTCGCCAGCTTGTTTCATTACGGTAAATTTAGCGCAACCGATGTGCTAATGACAGAGCGTGCGGTCATCGCCTACAGCATTGGCTTGATTGGCTTAATATTAGTGAAAGTGCTCGCGCCTGGTTTTTATGCGCGGCAAAATGTTAAAACTCCTGTAAAAATTGCCATTTTTACCTTGGTTATTACACAGTTGCTTAATATCTTGTTTGTTTTTATGCTGGGCTTGCAACACGCCGGCCTTGCGCTGTCTATTGGCTTGGGCGCGTGTATTAACGCAGGCCTGCTGTATTATCATTTGCGCCGCGATGGTATTTATCACCTACAAACAGGCTGGTTTAAGTTTTTTAGCAAATTGACGCTCGCATTGCTGGCGATGGCAGGTGCTTTATATTGGCTGGCGCTGCGGGCGGGCGATTGGTTGCAGATGGCGACACTGCTCAAGCTGTCATGGCTAGCGTTGTTGGTGGTGGCAGGTGCGGTGGTGTACTTTGCAGTGCTGGGGCTGTTGGGTTTTAGGCCGCGCGATTTTAGCAAACGCGTTAGTAGTTAAGGTCGGTAGTTAAGCCATGCAGGTTTCCCGCCATCTACCAACACGACCTTATAATCAACCATGCGAGCCACTTGCGCTGGCAATCGGCAATTTTGATGGCATGCACCTTGGTCATCAAGCACTGCTGCAGGCCAATATCCATGCGGCTTCCAGCCTAGGTAAAATACCTGCTGTATTAACGTTTGAGCCACATCCGCG
>JANNWI010000265.1:0-10134 GCA_031414715.1 Methylophilaceae bacterium
TTTATTTTTGTCGCTTGATTCTTATAAGCTTTCATAAAAAACTCCTTATTTGATAGAACTACCAATTCTTTCAACATCTTCAAAATTCATCCAGATAAAAAACGCTTTACCTACTAAATTATGTTCTGGTACGAAGCCCCACACGCGACTATCTGCACTGTTATCACGATTATCACCCATAGCAAAATAACTATCTGCAGGTACGGAAATCGTTTCACCAGCTTGTAGTTTAGCACCAGGCATATCTGAATTGTATTGATTTGGAATATCGTGCACTAAAATATCGTGTGGAATATCTCCTAGTTTTTCTACTGACTTGCGCGCACTGATAATATTGGCACCTTGCATTTCATATTCATAATCATTGGTAAACGTTACATCTAATTTTTTTCCGTTAATAATCAACTGCTTATCTTGATATTGAATAGTGTCTCCAGGTACACCCACTACACGTTTAATATAATCAATGGTAGGGTCTGGTGGGTAGTGAAACACAATCACATCACCTGCTTTTGGTTTATTCATTTCAACCATCACGTTATTTAAAATAGGCACACGCAGGCCATAAGTAAATTTGTTCACTAAAATATAGTCGCCAGCCAATAAAGTTGGCATCATGGAGCCTGAAGGAATTTTAAATGGCTCCACCAAAAATGAGCGTAGCACAAACACCAACAAGATCACCGGAAAAAAGCTTTTCGCATATTCCACATACCAAGGGTCAGTGGCGCCTACTAATCGGTTCTTACGTAATACCAAAATATCCAGTAACCATATCAGGCCTGTAATTGCCAGTATGGCCACCATAAATAATGCAAAATACATTGACTTGACCTTTACTTGTCTTCGACTCTTAAAATGGCTAAAAACGCTTCTTGCGGAATTTCCACATTGCCGACTTGCTTCATGCGTTTTTTACCTTCTTTTTGTTTATCTAGCAATTTGCGTTTGCGCGAAACATCGCCGCCATAACACTTGGCAATGACGTTTTTGCGCATGGCTTTTACCGTTTCGCGCGCAATAATGGTGGCGCCAATGCTGGCTTGAATCGCCACATCGAACATTTGGCGCGGAATTAACTCGCGCATTTTCTCTGCAACTTGTCCACCACGGTAACGGCTATTGGCGCGGTGCACAATTAAACTTAGCGCATCAACCCGTTCGCCGTTAACCATAATATCAAGCTTTACCAAATCTGCTGCTCTAAACTCTAAAAATTCGTAATCCATGCTGGCATAGCCGCGCGAAACCGATTTTAACTTATCAAAAAAGTCCAACACCACCTCGTTAAGTGGCATTTCGTAACTCAGCATCACTTGCCGGCCCATATATTGCATATTTTTTTGCACGCCACGTTTACCGTTGCACAGCGTCATCACTGGTCCTACGTAATCTTGCGGCATCAGCAAATTCACGTTAATCACAGGTTCGCGAATTTCTTCTATGCGCGAGGTATCGGGCAAACGTGAGGGATTCTCGATTTGTTGCACGGTGCCATCTTTTAGCAATAATTCGTACACCACAGTTGGTGCGGTGGTAATCAAATCCATGTCGTATTCGCGCTCTAGGCGCTCTTGCACAATTTCCATGTGCAGCAAGCCTAAAAAGCCGCATCTAAAACCAAAGCCTAATGCGGTTGAGTTTTCTGGTTCAAATAGAAGTGAAGCATCATTTAAACTTAATTTCTCAAGCGCTGTTCTTAATGCTTCAAATTGGTTCGATTCTACTGGGTAAAGCCCCGCAAACACTTGTGGCTTCACTTCTTTAAAGCCTGCCAACGCCACAGCGGCTGGCTTATCGGTATGAGTTACCGTATCGCCCACTTTTGCGTCTTCTAGCGATTTAATGCCTGCTATAATAAAGCCCACTTCGCCAGCGCTTAATGCCGTTTTTTGCACCGATTTAGGTGTAAATACACCCACTTGCTCACACAAATGTTGCGCGCCTGTCGCCATTAAGCGAATTTTTTCTTTGGGCTTGAGCACGCCGTCTACAACGCGCACCAACATGACTACGCCTACATAATTATCAAACCAAGCATCAATGACCAATGCTTTGAGAGGCCCATCCACATTACCTTGTGGCGGTGGTACTTTTTTAATCACGGCTTCTAAAACATCGCGCACGCCAAGGCCACTTTTGGCAGAACATAGTATGGCATCGGAAGCATCCACGCCAATCACATCTTCAATTTCTTGTTTGACGCGTTCAGGGTCGGCGCTTGGCAAATCAATTTTGTTTAGCACTGCCGTCACTTCTACGCCCAAATCTAGGGCAGTGTAGCAATTGGCGACGCTTTGCGCCTCAACGCCTTGCGAGGCATCAACAACCAACAGCGCACCTTCGCAGGCAGATAAGCTGCGCGAAACCTCGTAACTAAAATCCACGTGGCCAGGTGTGTCAATTAAATTAAGCTGATAAGTTTGACCGTCATCCGCTTTATATTCTAGCGCAGCGGTTTGTGCTTTTATGGTAATACCGCGCTCACGCTCGATATCCATGGAATCAAGCACCTGCGCTTCCATTTCACGATCTTCCAAGCCACCACATAAATGAATAATACGGTCAGCTAGCGTCGATTTGCCATGGTCAATGTGCGCGATGATGGAGAAATTACGGATGTTTTTCACGAATATTTTTTTATTGCGTCTTTAGATTTTACAAACAAGAAAGGCGCGTTCCGCGCCTTTCTTACGATTACTAATATTTTACAACAAATGCCTGTTTTTCAACTAATTATTAATCTTCATCTCATTATTTTGTTATTTTAATCGGCACATACAGCGTATTCTCACCGCGCAATATTAACACTGCTACCGTTTTGCCCGCTGCAACTGCGTTAATTTGTTTATTAAAAGCTTCGACCGATTGACTTTCTGAGTTGTTTAAACCAAGCACCACATCGCCACGACGGATACCCGCTTGGGCAGCCACACCAGCACTATCTGTCACCACTAAGCCGTTTTTACCGTTAAGCTTTTTCTTTTGCTGGGGCGTCAGCTCTTTTAGCGTTAAACCAATTTTGTTGGCTTCAGCTTTGGCTGGCGCTTTATTTGGTACAGCAGCTTCTGACGGGTCTGTTGGCATTTCTCCTACGCCAACATTAAGATTTTTAACAGCACCTTTACGCAACACTTCCACAGGTGCAATTTTGCCAGGCTTGGTGGCGGCCACTGCACGTGGCAAATCGTTAGAGCTAACAATCGCTTTACCGTCAAATTTAGTAATGACGTCACCCGCAAGCAAGCCGCCTTTGTCTGCTGGGCTATTTTTTTCAACCCCCGCAATCAACGCACCATTAGTATTTTTCATGCCGAATGACTCTGCTAACTCTTTAGTCAGCTCCTGAATCGCCACACCCAACCAACCACGCGTGATTTTGCCACCGGCTTTTAATTGGTTAGAAATATCAATTGCGACATCAATTGGAATACTAAATGACAAGCCCATAGAACCACCACTACGGCTGTAAATTTGTGAGTTTACGCCAACGACTTCACCGCGCAAGTTATATAGCGGGCCGCCAGAATTGCCTGGGTTAATCGCTACATCGGTTTGAATAAATGGCACAAAATTTTCTTGCGGCAGCGCGCGACCTTTGGCTGATACAATCCCTGCTGTCATGGTATTTTCTAAACCAAATGGTGAGCCAATTGCAGCAACCCATTCGCCCACTTTTAACGCGGCTGGGTCGCCTATTGTCGCTTTAGGCAAATTATTCGCTTCAATTTTAATCAAAGCCACATCGGTACGTTTGTCGGCACCAATAATTTTTGCCTTAAATTCGCGCTTGTCTGAAAGCTTTACCAATACTTCATCGGCAGAGCTAATCACATGCGCGTTTGTTAAAATATAACCATCGTTACTAATAATAAAACCTGATCCCAATGATTGCGATTTATATTCCTGCCCTGGCTGGCCACCTTGTCCTGGTGTACCAGGTATGCCAGGAATGCCGAAACGTTTAAAAAACTCTTGTAGATTTTCATCGTTTTCCATACCTGGAAACGGAAACGCTGCGCCGCCTGCTAATGTGGTTTGTGTCACACTAATATTCACTACTTCTGCGCCGTGTTTTTCGGCTAACTCAGTAAAATCAGGTAATTCAGCCACAGCATGGCTAGCGCCAGTGCATGTGAATAAAAATGCTGCTGTAACAATACACTGTTTGAAACTCAAATTTAACATCTGATCATTTTCCTTATAAAACTGAATGACTTGATTAAGCCTAAATTATTTAATTAACGTATACAACCGCATCTTGTGCAGCCAACCTTAAAATCACTGGCTGCTGCAATTCAAAATAACGACTTGACATGGTGTGACCTTTAACCCATAACAGGCCAAGCACCAAGCCTGCAACCGCGCCCAGCATAGCGTTAGCATGAGTGTCAGCCAATAATTGTGTTGCTAATATAGCGCCAATCAGCAAAGTTGCAAGTGGCAATATATAAAGCAACAAGGCACTTTTCAACAAAGCTTTTTCGTTGATACCGACTATAACGCTGTCACCCACTTTTGCGTTGATACGATTTAGCGCTTTAAACGCGCTGGATTGATGGGCGAAAAGTTTACCCCAGATAGAATTGCCGCAACCACGTGTTTGCCCACAGATGCCGCAGGCAGTTTTGCGCTCTATTTCTAGTGTTGCAATTTGATTGGATTGTTCATTCGATGCATCATCGAGTGAAACAATCACTGCCCGTTCTTCTATCATAGCTGTGGTTTCTTGTGAGCTTATTTTTGCCGCTTTAGTTTGATTTTATAACTTAAACATGACAGTTTTTGGCGCTATTTGTATTACGTTATTTATTAGGTAATATCTAGTAGGCGCTATTTGTTAGAGACAGTTTGTTTTTTAAAACTCACCGCTTTGGCAATCTGCAAACACGGCAGTACAGGCACCTCGCCCACTACGGTGATTTGGTAACCATCTAATACCCGCGCGCAAACGTTGGTAGAGCCGATGCTCATTTGTCCCATTTTTGGGCGCATGCCCTTAACTATCGGCTCAATAAATACCGACACTGACCCAATACCGTCTGAGAATACCATTTGGTCAACAGGCGTCATTTTGCCAGGCACTGCCAATGCACGATGATCGACTTTTGCATAGCCGATTGGTAACTCGGCGACTATCCAGTTACTGTTGATTTGGTTGACCGCACTGTTATCTTGCATTTCGTAGCTTTTGGTCACATCAATTTTTGGCTGAAACCAATTCACATCTTGCGAATTGAGTGTGCTGAGTTGCGTAAATTCAATTTGCTCTAGCGTTTTGTTTTTATTGTCCACTAGTGTCATTTTTAGCAACAAGCCATACTCCGTATCAGCCCAAATTTTGTAGCTATATCGAAAGGCATCGTTAGAAATCAAATCAATCACCTGCGCCTCACGGCCAGCGACGAATTCTTTAATACCAAAGGCTGCACTGTAGCTCGCTTTAATTGCGCGCAAATCGGTTGGTAGCATTGCGGGAAACAAGTTTTGACCACGGCGCTTTTCAATCAAGGTTTTTTGATTTTTTTTCTGCATGATGACAATATCATTGCCTTGGCTGTAAACCTCACGTGGCTGGTTGGTTTGTGCATTGGCGGCTTGTGGACTGTTATCCAGCACCACGTTGCGCGTCATTTCGCGGCCAGCGTTATTCATGTGGGTAATTTGCACCGAACTAGTTTGCTTGCCATTCATGTAGGCAAAAACGCCTTGATAATTCAATTCGCGCGCGGCATGAGCACTTTTTTGCAGCGCTAACCAAGCGTCGTCACTCGCTTGGCAGTTCATACTGAATAAACTTAAAAATACGGCGCTAACAAACAACTTCATTATTGCTGCGACTCAGAAAAGCTAGCGTCTTGTATGTAATAAGCGGCGCCGTTGGGTGCTGCCGCTTGGTGTGCTTGCAAATATTCCATCGGTACACTTTGCGCAATCTCAACAGGGGCTAGCTCTTCAGTTTGATTCAACTGCAACACCATTACACCCACAAACATGACCGCTGCAACAGAGGCTGCCGCAGACCATAGTTTGTTATTTTTAATGCTTTGATATGATTTTGCATAGCGAGAAGAATTTGATATGCCAGAAGGCGCATAGCTATTGGCTTGCAGAGCATCATCTTGCATGTTATTGATTGCTTTGGGCGCAAATATGATAGGTTCATTGTCTAAGGCACTCATAATGCGACTACTAAAGCCTTGGCTCACGTTCACATCGTTACCCCCAATATCACCACGCATGGCATCGCCAATTAAATGATAATGCGACCAACATTGGCCAAGTTCGCCGCCTGATTTGACGGACTTGATGACATGCTCGGCATCTTCAATTCCTAGCTCACCATCGATTAATGCAGATAACTGATTTTTCATACCAACCTCAATACTAAAATTTATAAATTACCATTCAACTAAATACTATTTAAATCAAACTACCAGCGTTTACCTTCTTTGGCATCTACCAAAGGACGCAGTTTTTCTGAGATTGTTTCGCGCGCTCTAAAAATACGCGAACGCACGGTGCCAATTGGGCACTGCATCAGGGTAGCAATCTCTTCATAACTTAAGCCTTCAATTTCACGCAAGGTAATGGCGGTGCGTAATTCCTCAGGCAAATTAGCTACCGTATCATTCACGGTTTGTGCAATTTGCTTGGTCATTAGCGCGGTTTCTGGCGTATCGGTGGTACGCATTTCGTAACCGCTTTCAAAATTCTCTACATCTTCAATCTCGACTTCTTGCATCACCTGCGGGCGACGACCCTGTGACACCAAATAGTTTTTTGCTGTGTTGATGCCAATGCGATAAAGCCAAGTATAAAACGCACTGTCGCCTCTAAAATTAGGTAGCGCGCGATAGGCTTTAATAAAAGACTCTTGCACAACGTCTTCCACCTCGGCTTGATCACGTATCATGCGCCCAAGCAAGCGCCCCAGCTTACGATGGTATTTTTCTACCAATAAGCCAAACGCTTTTTTATCACCTTGCTGCGCGCGTACGACCAACATTTGGTCTAGTTCGCGATTTCCAGCATTTGCGCTCACAGACGCAGCTTGTGCAACAGGCATTATCTGCGTTTCAGTTGGTGAGACACTTGTTGGATCTATCGGCTTATCAGCCATTGAGGCACCGCTCCCTGTTTCAGACTGAGTAAAGTCTTTTTTTACAATAGGCACATTATAACCTTGATGCGCAGCTTGTACGAAACTTGTACGGGTTAAAGCCTCAATTTTAGTGATTGCTAACATTTAATTCCCCCAACCTGTTCATAAAATATGACATTTTTATTGCTAGGCATTCAATAACATCTAGCATATGGGTAAAGACCTCGCTAAACTCTTAATAGTTCATTCATTTTCACCCTACATAAAACAACATTCATGAAACAAACATTTGACACTTTAATTATCGGCAGCGGCCTGGCTGGCCTCACCATGGCCTTGCAAATTGCCGATACAAAACGTGTTTGTATCGTGAGTAAGCGCGAAGTATCTGATAGCGCCAGTAGCTGGGCGCAAGGCGGCATTGCGGCAGTATTAAATAGTGAAGTAAGCAATGAAGATTCCATTGAAGAACATATTCAAGATACCTTAGTTGCTGGCGCAGGCTTGTGTGATGCCGAGATTACGCGCTTGGTGGCAACAAATGCTCGCGAGGCGGTGGAGTGGCTGGTTGACCAAGGCGTGGAATTTACCCGCGAGGCGGATAACAGCGGCTTTCATCTTACACGTGAAGGTGGCCACAGCCAGCGCCGTATTCTGCATGTGGCCGATGCCACTGGCAACGCGGTACAAAAAACTTTAGCACAAAAAATTCGTGAGCACGCCAACATCACTATTTTAGAAAATCATATCGCGGTTGATCTCATTACAAGTCAAAAAGTGACTAAATCAGCAACTGAAAACCGATGCTTGGGCGCTTACGTGCTAGATAACCACACTGGCAAAGTCATGACTATTGCCGCCCAGCAAACCGTGCTTGCTACGGGTGGTGCGGGCAAAGTGTATTTGTATACAACCAATCCTGATGTCAGCACAGGCGACGGCATTGCCATGGTGTGGCGCGCAGGTTGCCGTGTGGCGAATATGGAGTTTATTCAATTTCATCCTACTTGTTTATTTCACCCGCATGCCAAATCATTTTTAATTTCTGAGGCGGTGCGTGGCGAAGGCGGATTGTTGCGCTTGCCTGATGGTACGCGCTTTATGCCCGAACACGATGCGCGCGAAGAGCTGGCGCCGCGCGATGTGGTCGCGCGCGCGATTGACTTCGAGATGAAAAAACGTGGTTTAGATTGCGTTTATTTAGATATTACCCACAAACCCCTCGCGTTTATTAAAGAGCATTTCCCCAATATTTACGCGCGCTGTCTGGAGCTCGGCATCGACATTAGCAAACAAGCCATCCCCGTGGTGCCAGCCGCGCATTACAGTTGCGGTGGTGTGATGGTAGATGCGCAAGGCCGTACTGACATCGCCAACTTATATGCTATTGGTGAAACCGCCTGCACTGGCCTGCATGGGGCTAATAGATTGGCCAGTAACTCATTGCTGGAATGTTTAGTGTTTGGTCGCGCTGCTGCACACGATATTCTCAATTCACCCACACAAGCCATTAGCCAGTTGCCGCAATGGGATGAAAGCCGCGTCACCGACGCCGATGAAGAAGTGCTGATTACCCATACGTGGGATGAGCTGCGCCGTTTTATGTGGAACTACGTCGGCATTGTGCGCACCGATAAACGCCTTAGCCGCGCTCTGCATCGCATCCATATGCTGCGTGATGAAGTGCAAGAGTTTTACAGCAACTTTAAAATCAGTAACGATTTAATCGAGCTGCGAAATTTGCTGCAAGTGGCTGAATTAATTGTCGAAAGCGCTATTTCGCGCAAAGAAAGTCGCGGCCTACATTACAGCAAAGATCACCCCAATTTAGAAGCCGAGCCTATTCCCACCGTGTTAGCGCCAAAAAATTACAGTGGCTAAATACCCTCCACCGTCATTCCGACGGGAGCGAAGCGAACCACGGAATCCATTTTTTAAACAAACAATAACTGCCCTAGCAGCCGCATGGGCCTTTGGTTTATTCTTGGGGGTCTGCAGCCTACCTGTTTTTGCTGCCGAAATCACTTATTTTTACGATGGCGATACCGTGAAAATTAAAGACTCAGCTTACGAATATAAACTGCGCATCACCGATATCGACGCGCCGGAACGTAACCAAACTTATGGCAAAAAATCCCGCCGCGCTCTGATGGATTTTTGCGCAGAAGACGCTATCTATGTGGCAATTAGTGGAACAGATAGATATGGCCGCAAGCTAGGCAAGCTATTATGCAACCAGCAAGATGTGAGCATACATATGGTTAAGTATGGTCATGCTTGGTTTAATAATCGCTTTTCGATGGACTACTCGCTAGCCCTGCTGCAAGATGAAGCACGTAAAAATAAGCTAGGATTGTGGGAAGCAAAACAACAAACTTCACCTTGGGCTTGGCGGAAAAATCATTCGCATTAATTATGTTAATGTATGTTTTAAGATTGATTTAGTGTTTAATTGGATAAGCTCAAAAACCTAAACTTATGCCGTTTGCAATTCCCACTCCCATCAATGGTCAATTTCCAGCTTTGGTAAGTCCAATTCACCGTTGTTTTGATTCGCTCGTAACCGCAGAGGCTGGGATCGCAAGCTACATGCTCGGATATTCACAACAAATTGGAACGCAATCCCTTCATGGGCCAAGACTTCTTCATGGACCAATGCGTCACGTCTGCTTCACAGAGCAAGCTGAAATTGAGTGTAACGTTAATCCTTTGCTTGCAGTCATTGGAACTCTGTCATGGCCAAATTCAATTCAGCTAACTGCTTCGGCGATGCCTCAACCAACATCCTCGCCGAGAACGTCTAACCCCGACGGAATTCAGCGTTTAATTGGTAGCATCCACGCACACGCATTCTTGACATACTATGAAAATACATTATCTGAGATAGAAACGCGTCATGGAACTGATTCAAAGTTGTGGCCAGAAGTGCTTAAATTTGCCAAAATGACAAGAAATGCATTTGGTCACGGAGGCGTCCTTGATATCCGCAATCCAAACGCAACAGCTTCATGGCGCGGTCTAACTCTTAC
>JANNWI010000266.1:0-3031 GCA_031414715.1 Methylophilaceae bacterium
AGCCGCGCTTTTGATGCAGTTGTTACTGCCCCCGTGCATAAAGGTATCATCAACCAAGCTGGCATTGCATTTACTGGCCATACAGAATATTTAGCAGAGAAAACTGACACTAAAAATGTCGTGATGATGTTAGTGGGTGGCAATATGCGCGTGGCACTGGCTACTACTCATATAGCACTAAAAGATGTGCCAGCCGCCATTAATAAAGTTGATTTAGAGCAAACCATTCGAATTTTACATGCAGATTTAATCACCAAATTTGGTATTAAAAACCCGCGTATTTTAGTGGCTGGTTTAAACCCTCACGCTGGCGAAGGCGGCTATTTAGGCCGTGAAGAAATTGACATTATCAACCCTGTTTTAAATAAACTGCGTCATGAAAACATGGATTTAGTTGGCGCACTACCAGCCGATACATTATTTGCAAAACACCATTTAGATAAAGCCGATGCCGTGCTTGCCATGTATCACGACCAAGGCTTACCAGTGCTAAAACACGCCAGTTTTGGCGGTGGTGTTAATGTTACGCTGGGTTTGCCTATTATTCGCACATCGGTCGATCACGGCACAGCTTTAGATTTGGCTGGAACAGATAAAATAAACAATGGCAGCATGATTGCAGCCATTGAGTTGGCCATTGAGCTGGCTTGCCAAAAACTTAAGCAAGAAAAAATATAAAGTACAGCTTATGAAACAAATCAGATGAAACACCTAGCAAAAAAACGCTTTGGGCAAAACTTTTTAACTGACCAAGCCATTATTGGCAGCCTAATCGATGCGATTCAACCGCAACAAAATCAAACCATTGTCGAGATTGGCCCAGGTTTGGGCGCACTCACCAAGCCGCTACTAAAAAAAATTAGTCACTTACATGTAGTAGAAATAGACCGCGACATTGTCAGCTGGATGCAGACCGAATACGCCAAACCAAGCTACGCTAGTAACAACATCATCATTCACAATGTCGATGCACTGAAGTTTGACTTCAATCAATTAGGCAATCAATTACGCGTCACTGGTAATTTGCCTTATAACATTTCTACACCAATTTTATTTCACCTACTAGACAACTTACCCTGCATTATCGACATGCATTTTATGCTGCAAAAAGAAGTGGTAGAGCGTATGGTGGCGATGCCATCAACCCCTGCTTATGGGCGCCTGTCTGTCATGTTGCAATATCACTTAGCGATGGAATATTTAATCACTGTGCCGCCAGAAGCATTTGAGCCAGCTCCAAAAGTAGAATCTGCCTTTGTACGTTGCTTGCCGCACTCATCGCTACCTTTTGTGGCAAAAGACACCGCGTTATTTGCCAAAATAGTCATGGCCGCATTTGGCCAACGCCGCAAAACTATACGTAATACACTAAAAAATTATTTAAATGACGATGATTTTGCACAGTTAAATTTACACACACAACTACGTGCAGAAAATTTATCAGTCAAACAGTTTGTTGATATTAGTAACTTCTGCATTAATAAGCCAGTTTAAAATAATAATTTGCAACGTCAATGAGTGAAGTGTTGGCTAAGTTGCACCGATTCAAATACTTTAACTAGACGATTATATTCGGCATGCGCTTTTTTGATTTTTTTGTAATTTTCATTTCCAGATTGCAGGCACTGTATTACCGTCACTTGCGACCCAAATTAGTCATTCATTTAAGCTATGATAAGCCATCAAAATCATATTGAAGCTAATTACTTCTCAAGCTAAATTTGAACGAAATGTTCCACACCATTATTTTCAAGATGAATTATTTTTTCTGTATCAGCAGTTTGATTGTTGTTGCAATTAATGGTGATGTGATAAACCGTGTCTCGGTAGCGATAATGGATGTTATAGCTTTGCCAATGGACAGGCACGCAAGGTTTAATGCGCAATTGATTACCTTCTAATGTGATACCTAACAAAGTTTCTAACGTTAATCGGTACATCCACCCTGCGGCACCCGTATACCATGTCCAGCCACCACGGCCTGTATGTGGCACTGCCGCATAAATATCAGCACTCATTACATAAGGTTCCACCTTGTATTGATTGACTTGCTCAAGCGTGCTGGCGTGGTGAATAGGATTTAGCATACCAAACAGCTCCCATGCTCGCTCTACATCGCCTTGCATGGCAAATGCCATCGTAGCCCATATAGCAGCATGCGTATATTGGCCGCCATTTTCGCGCACACCTGGTACGTAGCCTTTAATATAGCCTGGCTCAAGGTCTGATTTGTCAAACGGTGGATCTAGTAATTTAATCAATTGTGCGTCGCGTTGTAGTAGGCGATTATTGACTGATTGCATCGCTTGACTGGCATGTAACGGGTCGCCACTTTTAGAGATAACTGACCAGCTTTGGCTAATAGAGTCGATCTGACACTCATCATTGTCTTTTGAGCCCAACGGTGTTGCGTCGTCAAAATAAGCCCTTTTGTACCATTCACCATCCCAGCCATTGGTTTCAATGGCGTGTTTTAATAATGCCGCTTGTGTTGTGCAAACTTCTGCAAAGCCTAAATCACCCTTCATATTAGCGATTTTGCTAAAACTATTTAAATTATCTAATAAAAACCATGCCAGCCAAACACTTTCACCTTTACCGTCTTTACCCACTAAATTCATGCCATCATTCCAGTCGCCACAGCCCATTAATGGTAATTGATGTGCGCCAAACCTAAGGCCATTTTTAATGGCGCGCACGCAGTGGTCGTATAGACTGGCGGTCTCATTTGAGCGTAGTGGTAAATCGTAATAAGCTTCTTCTACCGCACTTAAAGACCGACCTTCTAAAAAGTGAATTTGTTCGTCTAATATGGCAGTATCGCCACTTGCTGTTACATAACGGCAAGTCGCATAAGCCAGCCATAAGTAATCATCCGAAAAATGCGTACGCACACCTTGCCCATTGGGTGGGTGCCACCAATGTTGCACATCACCTTGTGGAAATTGTCTTTCTGCACATCGAATGATTTGCTCTCGCGCTAGCCAAGGCGTAGCGTGAATAAGTGCCATCGTATCTTGCAGTTGATCAC